>NZ_JASJXA010000005.1:0-180216 GCF_035018905.1 Glaciimonas sp. Gout2
GGTTGTAATAGCTCTTTATCTTAAGTTGAATGAAATTAAATTCCTCTCTCCAGATTGGCCATTAACGCAAGGTCGGTTGTTTATATTGTTTAGCTTGATAAGTGCATGGTGCACTTCTGCCGTTATCGCAAATACGGTAATTTACATAAAAAATATTTCTTATAAAGATTGAACATGGACTCCACTGTAATTACTCGTAAGCAAGCCGCTACTCATGCAATTAGTAAAAGTATAAGCCGCCTCGTTGATCGATATGAAAAAGGGGACACAGCAGGAGTAGCGCAATCACTTGCTCAAATTACTGCTGTCTCCGCTGCATATGTTGCTGGAACGTTAGCCGGATTTGGCAGAAAGTTTGCCGTTTCAGGCTTGGATCAAGCAATTAGGCTTTTAGGTAGAGATCCCAGTGGCCTGGGAAAAGTACTTTTACGTATGGGGTTAATTTCTGATCCTCTAGTTGCTCAGAGGCTTACCAACGTTGGGCGCGCTTTTGGGGCTGGGGCCGCTACGGCATATCTCGTCGATCAAGCTATTGATTGGGCGAATAAACAAAATCTAGGTGGTAAATTGTACGATGCACTTCACCCAGACGAAGCTGCCCGTGGCTACTTCAACCGTTCACGCACCTACCGCTACGATCCCTTAGTCCTCGACCTCGACGGCGACGGCATCGAAACCGTCGGCAGCAAAAACAACATCTACTTCGACAACAACAACGACGGTATCAAAACCGCGACCGGCTGGGTCGGCGCTGACGATGGCTTGCTCGTCATGGATCGCAACGGCAACGGCGTGATCGATAACGGAACGGAACTCTTCGGCAATTCCACCCAACTCGACAACGGCCACACCGCCAGCGATGGTTTCGGTGCACTGGCTGATCTGGATTCCAACCACGATGGCAAGATCGATAAAAACGACGCCAACTGGAATCAGCTCAAAGTCTGGCATGATCTCAATCAGGATGGCATATCTCAAGCCAATGAATTATTCACGCTGGATCAACTCGGCATCGCCAGTCTCAACGTCAACAAAAAATCACATAACCAAACACTCGCCAATGGTAACCAGTTAGCCGACCAAGGTACGTACACAAAAACCGATGGCAGCACCGGCAACATGGGTGACGTGAATTTTGAAGAAGACGCCTTCCATCGGGAATTTACTGATGAAGTCGTGATTGCCGATAACGTCAAAGACCTGCCCGATATGCAAGGCGCAGGCAAAGTGCGCGACCTGCGCGAAGCCGCCAGCTTATCCACTTCGCTACAAAGCGTATTAGCGCACTACAGCGCCGCCACCACACGAGAAGAACAGCGCGGCTTGCTGGATCAAATGCTGTCCGATTGGGCCGACACATCCAGCATGACTAAAACCCTGCAAGAACGCGCTGGCAGTGCTTATACGGTGATCTGGCAATCGCTGGGCGGTCAGGTTATTACTGACGACGCCGCCGGTCGCGCCATCGTTGCCGCGTGGGAAAAGAAGCTGCATATTCTGGAAGCGTTTAACGGGCAATATTATTTTGCGATGCATAACCTGACCGGCATGGGTTATAACGGCTTCAAGATGGTCGAAGGCAAAAATGGTCAGCCTGGGACTATCACGATTAGTTTATATGCCGAACAGGTAAATAGCCTCAATCAAGCTTATGACGCATTGCAGGAATCGATCTACGGTTCGCTGTTATTGCAGACACGGTTTAAGTCGTTGATTGATCAGATTGAATTAAAGATAGATACCGATGGGATGCATCTGGATTATGGTGCGCTGGAAAAACACTTCAAGGCAGCGATTGCGGCGGATGGCATAAAAGGGTTGTACGATTTGATCGACTTTAATCGTGCAGCGGGAAGTGCGATGCAGGATTTTAGCTGGATTGGAGCTGAGATGATTGCCTTGGGTCTCTCCACACTGGATGCATCGCCTGAAATACAAAAGTTATTTGCTGAACTGAGCAGCGTTATGAACAAGAATGGTACGAAGAAAAAGGATTTGATTGTCGGTGGGAATGGAAATGATACTTTGAATGGCTACGCAGGTAACGATGTCATGCTGGGAGGGAGGGGCGATGATTCGTTAGATGGGGGTGAGGGCGATGACACGCTAAGTGGTAATGCTGGTGACGATCGTCTCAACGGTGGAGAAGGTAATGACACTTTGCTAGGTGGCGCTGGCAACGATACCTTGATCGGTGGCGATGGCAACGACATTCTGACCGGTGGTAAAGGGGACGATACACTCTATGGCGGCCTTGGCAATGACACGTATATATTGCGCCGTGGTGACGGACATGACACGATCAGAAACGAGGATCGTGGTACTGATAACAGGGGCGGTGGTCGCACGGATGTCGTGATTTTTACCGACATGAATGCCAGCGATATTCAGAGTCTGCACACTGTCAATTACGATCTGGTGATCGAATTCGGAAGCGGTGACAGTCTCACGATCAGGAACTATTTTAATGACGCGACCTATCACATCGACCAGTTCCGGTTTGCCGACGGCAAGACATTGACCGGAACAGAATTACTTTCAGCAAATCCGATTGCTCTACCCGAAGCTGCCGATAGCATGGGCGTTATGAACGCAGATCAGCATAGTCATGCTGACGTTAGTGATGATAACGGTCAAGCTGACAATGATGACGTTAGCAGCGAAGCAGATAACGACGACAAAGTGATAACAGATAGCATAGGCAAGCAGGTGGTTGCTGTGCATGTTAGCGAGGGGATCGCTGCTGCTGCTTTGCTGTTTGGACAAGCGGGCGATCGGGTGTTGGCTAAGGCTCGGAAACAGCAGGCAATTATTGATAATTGGTTCACGAAAGTGGATGGTCGTCGCGCGTCATCTTTGCAGATGGTGCCTGACAATTCGACCGTTGATGCTGCCGGTTCTACTGATACGCTGCTCAATCAGAAGATTCCGCAGTTTAATTTTGATGCCGTTGTTGCGCAGTTTGAACAACTGCGCGCCAGGCCTCCTGCGGTCAATTTGTGGGCGGAGTCGGCTGCGTTGCTCGATTTGCATCTCAAGAAGAGTAATGCGGCGGGTCTTGGTTGTGATCTGGTCGGGCAATATGCAAAGAATGGCCATGACGTCGGTAGTGCAGTCAATTCGGCGCAGGCAATGTTGGCACCGCCGCATTTCGGTGCGACTGATTTGCACGGGCGACGATAGTCATTTTGTAATCAACGTATCGGCAGGGAATGTTTAATCTTGCCGATATTTCATCCTACGCTAAGGCGTTACCCAAAATCGGTTCGGTGGGATTATTTGCCTGACCGTTGGTAAATGCCCTTAGTTGACGGTGTTGTTAATCTCGCTATCACTAACTCGCCTTTGGCTCAAACATGTTTCCCAACAATTCCCGCCGGATGACTAAAATACTGGCAGGGCCAATGACGGGGTAAGTCATTAGCAGCAGCCTTCGTAATTGACGAGATTCGGTGTGCGCTAACCTCGTCTAAAAGGTCTATATATCAGCACGCTCTAGGGCTAATCGCTTGCCCAATCAGGGTCGGGCAAACACTTAAAATTCTGCGTGAAGCCGAATAGTCCCCACATTGACCGGACCGCGATCTGCGTTATAGGCGGGATTGGTAATACGTTGAGCGTCAAACATCAAGTAAGTATCTTTGTATAGGTGGATGTTGTAATACGCCTCCAGAATTTTTTCCGGTTTGTAATGCAATTTTCCATCGCCAATAAACGCACCAAGGCCACCTAGCGATAAATAGTCCTGATGCGCTTTGCTTAAGCCATTTTGCGCGACGGCAACACCAATCGTGTCTTTGGAGCGTCCCCACTGCTCGCCTTTTATTGCTACGCCAGCGGTGACAGAGCGTTCGATCTCGGTGAAAGAATACGTCTCGGTCTTGCCATCGTTTCTGCTGGCCCGGGCGAAGAGGCCAATGTCAGAGCGCAGTGCATGTTCCAGACTGAAGCCATAGCCAACCTTGAAACTGTCTTTGCGCACGGCAGCGACTGAAGGAATGCCGCCGTTGTCAGCGGCGATAGCATCGCTGAAACTGCCCATGTTTTCTTTGTTGCGGAAGACTAGAAATCTTACTTTGCCGACTTGATTGCCGAGGGCGTAGCCGCGTTCAATTTCAATTTGATCGCCGTAATACTTGGCCAGACGAGTTTCCAGCGGCTGTCCGTTGGACATAATCGGGACCATGAACCGACCGTAACGTATCGCCCAATCGTCATAGTAATATTCTGCCGCACCGCCCCATGTATAACCACGGGCGTCACCCGCATAATCGTATGCGCCGTAAGTCAAAAAGGACCAGTTAACGAATTGCGTGCGGGCATCGTGCGCGTAGGCGTTGTTATCGAAAATATCGGTGACGCTGACGTTCCCCAGCGTAACGACCAGCCGTCGCTTATCGACCATGCCAGCCAACTGATTTGGCCCGGATTCGACGGCATCACGCGCGCCGCCAAAGTCGAATGTTTGCCGTAAGAATAGCCGTGCACGATAAAACTTTGGGTTGGGTCCGCTGGTTTTTTGTTGCTCGCTATTGGTCATGCCGCCCAAACCATGCAAACCTGAAAGCGGTACTGCCTGGACCATTTCCGGATTGAAATACAGTTCTGCTCCACCCCAGAGCCGAAGGCCGAAATAACCGGTCGCTGTCAGGGAATATGCTTTTTCGCGTTCTGGCGACAAGCTGTTAGTGCCGCTATAAGGCGCATCGAACGACTGTTTACGCTGCCAGATGTAGGTTGACTGAAATTTTGCGTTCCATGTCTCGGGAGCAATAATTTTTTCTGCTTCCCGAGAAACTGGCGTCGGTTCTTCCTGGGCATTGGCCATGGTGATACTGCTAAGGTAGGCCGACGCCATCAGGCAGCCGATAAGGATATTTTTTTTACTTGTAAACATAGGGGCTCCGAGAACAGCGAGAGTCTATTGGCCGCCATTTTTTTAGTCAAGAACAATGGCGGAAATAAAATTAGCTTGCGCTCGCTACGTTGCTACGTGGAGACAATGGCATAATACAGTAGCATATTTATGCTAGATGTTACTGAATCTCAATTTGATTCTGGTGACGTCATTTGTGATTAATGACCTAAAAAAGCATCAAGGTTTCTTTCTAAAAAATAGGGTGTCGCCTAACCACACAATAAGCATCGACACGCCCATCAATGGGAATAAAAACCCCATAATCGCCAGATATCCTTTCCATCGCTTGATGGAGGATGGTGGTTGCAGCACCCGCTTTGGCGCGCCCAATGCTTTTACTGGACGGCGTTTCCACCAGATCACAAAGCCAGTAATTGCTATTCCTAGCAGCGCTAATGAAATCGCTGCGCAAATCAGTTGATTCGCCAAGCCAAAATATTCGCCCATGTGCAAGGCAACACCTAGCGAGACTGCTTTGGACACGGGGTTGTAGTCGGAAAAACGCATATCTTTCAACATTTTTCCGCTATATTGATCAATATGCAGCGTGCGTTGTTGGTCAAGATCGGAGCGTAAAAATATCGAATTGCCGGGAGCATACGATACGGTAAATACACCGGATTTTTTTGTAGGCAGCGCGAGTTGATAGGTCAGCATGCCGCTGGTCGCCGCTATCGCCGCGACTTGATCGATGGAGAGTCTTTGCGGTGGCATCACGTGGACATGTGACATCGGCACGGTGGTCGCGCCCACCGCCCAGGGAATCTCGGCCAATGGGAGATCGCGCATCTTCATTGGTGGTGAGGGCATCGCTGGCGTGGAAAGGTTTAACGGCGCTGTCGATCCATGAATATGTTCGGTTTTAGACGCCGGTGCAGAATGATCGACATTCGCCCATGTGACGATAGATTGAAAATTCTTGCCCCAGAAACTCGACCACGGTAATCCGCTCAAGATAAAAAACAATGCACCGATTGCCACCCAGATACCGACGACCAGATGCAGTTCTCGCCAGATGGCGCGTCCGCGTAAACCGCCGCGTGGAAGTAACGTTCCCCATACAGAAAATGCTGTTCTGGGCCACCACAAAGCGATTCCGGTTCCCAGCATGATCAATGTCCAGCAAGCCGCCAGTTCCATTAACCATCCACCCCATTTGCCCAGCATTAGATCGCGATGAATCTGTCGTACCTGATTCATGATGCGATGTTCTACGCTGAGCGTGCCTAGAACACTGCCGGTGGTTGGATTGACGTACACGCTGGTGCTTTCGCCCGAGGTTAAACGGAATACCGCTTCGGTGCTGCGTTGCGGATTGGCGCTGACGCTTAACGAGGTGGCGACGGCCTCATTGGGAACCGCGCGGGCGGCAATCGCTAACTGCTTGTCGTAGCTAATTGGGTGTTGCGTGCTGGCGGCGACGAATAACTTGTCGCCATACAGCGCGGTATCGATCTGCGGCTTAAAGACATAGATCGCGCCGGTAATTGCCAGTGCGATCAAAAAAGGCATCACGAACAGTCCGGCATAGAAATGCCATCGCCATAAAATACGGTAATTGCGCGAGGCAGAAAGTGCTGAGTCGGTGGGCGATGGCGCTTGAAGGGTGGTTTGCATAGTTTGTTTTCGGTACTAAATGTGTTTTTACGGGGCGGTGACTAATGGCTAGTCGCTGCCCCTTTTGCGTCAACCAATAATTGGCGGTGTACAGCCGAGCTGATCTTAAGAGTGTGATAGAGAGTGAACAGGCGCTGTCTATACGGTATACGGTGCCTATCTGTCACGCATCTATCTTCTACATGCTGACTTTTGCTTCCATATAGAAAGTTCTGCCAGGATACGGGTAGTACACGTAGTAGCGTCGGTCGGTCAGATTGTCGATGCCGAATCCAAGCTCAGTATGTTTCGTCGGCTTAAACGTCAGCTTGGTGTCGAATACCAAAAATGAACTGGTGCCGCCAAAAGTATTGGGATTGATATCGGTATTTGTGAGCGTGTTGAACTGTCGCCCGGAGAAGCGCCCGCCAAGCATCACGCTGGCTTGCTCATTGAGGCGATAGGTGCTGACCAGATTTGCGCGCCACAATGGAATGCGGTAAAAATTCTTTCCAACCGTCGCCGGATTTTTGCTATTTTCCACAATGATTGAGCGTGTATAACCAACGCTGGCACTGAGATCAAGGCCGCGCAGGATGACATTTTCACCGGAATAACGCAGCTCGACGCCGCGCGAGCGCACGCGATCAATATTCTGGATATTCGTCACGTTAGGAAACACCGCCGTATTGGTTTGGCTAAACAAGGTGTTTTTTACATCATCTTCAAATAGCGACATGCGCAGCAGACCGTTCGATTGTGACCACTCGGCACTCAATTCTTTTGCCAGATCGTTTTCGGGCTTCAAATTGGGATCGTTATTCACTAACGTTGATCCGGTCAGGCTGCCTTGAAATAGTTCGCTCACCGTTGGGAAGCGATACGCGCGTCCGGTAGAAAAGCGGAAAGTCAGATCGGGCGTGGCCTGATACGACAATGCCGCCTTTGGCGACCAATAAGATTCGGTGCGATTGCTATAGGCTTGCGACGAACCAACCACTGCGCGCATGCCATCATAGGCGCGCCAGTCTTCATAGCGCAATCCGGTGGTTAACTTCCAGCGTGAGGATAGTTGCCATGCGTCTTGGGCAAACAGCGCCTGTGTTTCGGTTTTGCCGGCAAAGGCATTATTGAATCCGCCGCCACCACTACCATCACCATCTCGCCAGTTGCTTAGATTTTTGGTCTTATTTTCCAGGAAGTAATTGTCGTAGTGATAGCCGAAGGTGGGCCAATGCGTCCCTGCGCTGACGGTAACCGGTTTGTAGTCGGTCACAAGATCGAGCGTTTTCCAGCCGGAACCATCGCCGAAGGTGGCCACGCCGGTCAGATCATTTGGCAGTCCGCTGTTGGCGGATCGCGAAATGCTCTTTGAAATGTCGAAATAGGAAGCAATCGCCGAATAGTTCCAGCCGTTCGGGTGTTGGGTTTTGAGTGTCAGGCCATAAAGCTGATTCTCGCTTTCGCTGGCCGCGGGGGCAAAGAACCCTTTTGGGAGGTTGTATTGATAGCCACCAATATTGACCAGACCGGCGACCACAGGATTACCATTAGCGTCGCGCAAGAATGTTGCAGTGTTGTTATTCACCTGTTGACGCCAGTAGCCGAACGTCAATCCCGCCTGCAATGTCGGCGTGATGTCGTATATTGCTTTGAACTTGAACTGATCTTGCACGACGCGTTCAGCGCCTTCAGAATTAACGCCAAATATCGTCGATGGTGCGCCGTTTGGATTGGTGTATTGATAAGCGCCAGTGACCGGAACAGCCGCGCCAGTCGCCGGTATGGTAGACCGTAGTTGGTTGCCATAGACGAAAGGTTGCCCGGCATTGCTGAGATGATCAATCCCCAACAGGAAGGACAGATTTCCAACCTTGTTGCCAATCGACGCGGTGGTTTTATTGCCATCAAAATGGCTATCCACACCGAACAGATTGAATTGCTGACGGAATACTTGCGTCTTCAGCGTGGCCTCAAGTTTGGTCGGTATTTTGGTTGTGATCGCCACGGTTGCTCCCATTGAATTGCCCGGGTATAAGGCCGAAAAAGGACCGTACATGACGTCAACCTGCGCAATATCTTCGGGAAAAACCATCGACCAATGCGGTGGAAAGCTGAATGTATTGCCTAGGAAATTGCTCAACAAAAGACCATCCGCGTACACCAATCCGCGTGCGGTCTGTGAGTTCCCATTGCCACGGACGGAAATGGTGGCGTTTTCATCACCGATAAAGCGCTTGCGAATCGCCATATTAGGCATGTATTTCAATGCATCTTCGGTGTTGATGACGTTCATATTTTCTACCTGTTGGGCGGTGATACGTTCACTCGTAGCTGGCAAATTGACATCAAACACTTGTTTTTCTCTCACCCCCGTGACGACGACTTCTGGAACATGACTTTCTTCTTCAGCGGCAAACGCAGGTTGAAAAAGGATAGGCAGGACAAAAAAAGAAAGCGGTAACAATGCCGCTGTTAAGTAGGATGACTGGCTGGATGATGAAGTGCGTTGTGATGCAACAAGCGCAATTGAACACCCGATGGCACGTGCATTAGCACGCACGACTCCCTTAGTTTGCGAACGCAAATTAAGCATAAACTTCCCCTGGATTTCACCTAGCGCTTTAATTGGCTAAGCAAATGAATAAGCACCTCCGCACGGCATAAGCAATGCAGCGGCGGCGACACTATCGTGTCAGCACATGACTAATCAGAAAATCAGGACTGCTTCAGGGGCGAGGGAGGATCGAGCGGATTGGTCTGCCCGCGAAATGGGCGTGGTGGATAGTAATCGTATAACAACGGCACCGCATGCGACGTCGTGACCGCCGTGACGACCATGATGTGGAAATAACTGGTGACGAGCGGGCTATGCGCTAGCAGCGTGCAGTAGCCGCAGGCATCGCCATGGTCGGCGTGACTGTCGTGACCATCGTGCCTATCGTGACCATCGTGACCATCCTGATTCGGGTGATCTTGGTGATCTCCAGTCTCGTTGACCAGGAGCGAGTAGTTGTCGCCCTTATTCGTGTCAAGATGAACTAATCCCGAGGATGTGCAGAGGTCATTGACTATCTGCGCCGTCCGCGTCGCCGTCATCGCCTTCATCGTTTGTGAAATCGCAGGCATGAACATGCTTAGCCAGAGGGCTATGAGGCACGTCCAGACGATGCGTTTTTGAAAACGGGTAAGTGACATGCGGTACTGACGGAGAGGGTGTCAACTATAAGTGAGGCCGTGACACTAGGTGTGGCATGGCTGACATGATGCAAATTCGGGACTAAAAATGATAATGATCCGAGCCGCGATAATGCTTTGGCATTCTATTGTGAAGGTGTGAGAAATACAAGCTGCAGTGACGCCTAAGCGGTCAATATAATAATATCGAACTGCGGCCACCTCGTAGACTATCCCGGCGCATCCGTTGATATAGTTATCTAAATTACAAATCACTGTATTATCCAAATATGCCTGGACTGGGGTTGCTGGGCTGGCGTGCTAAATCCGGGGTGTCTTAAACCAGTGCATTCTTTATCGGAAACTAATACTTTCCGGCATCGAGTTCGGGGTTATTATTGTTTTTGAGAATTATTCTTCTCGGACGTAATTAATCCGTTGGCTTGCGCACCGTCAACCATCCGGAGTTCGGCATTCTCGGTCTCAATGCATGTTCCCGAGATATAAAAATGATTAAAAAAAGTATTAAATCTTTAGTCATCATTTCCCTCGTCGTCGTAGTGTTCGTACTCGTTCTATTAGCCAGCTTGTCTGTATACATGGAAACGAAATTGAACAGTGCCACGAAATGGGTCGACCATACCCATCAGGTCCTGAGTACGATTGAAAAATTTCAAAATAATCTGATACGCGCCGAATCGGCACAACGCGGGTATTTTGTCCTCCGGGCGGCGCGTTTTTTAAACGATCGTGAAAATGCAGTCGATTTGGCGCGCGTGAATATACGCGAAATAGAAGCGCTCACGTTAGATAACAATAAACAAATACATTACCTGAAGACGCTTCAAGACTTGTTTGCGCAGAGAGTCGCGATGTTCATCAAAACGCAGGCAATTAGTGACACCTTGGGGAGCATTCCTGCAGCGCACTATTTTGTTGAGGGCGCCGATATATCTAACAGGTTGCAGCACGTGACCAAGAACATGATAGACGAGGAAAATGGGTTGCTGACGGCCCGCAATGCAAAAGAATCGAAGAGTCTGCGCTTAGCTCACGCTAGTTTCATTTTGCTGGGCGTCTCACTTACACTGGTTTTATTGCTGTTGGCAAGGCGTATCGTTCGGGATTTGGGGGCGCAAGAACAAGCGATTGAGGTGCTGCGACGGTCCCGCGACGAACTTGAAACGCGAAACCAATATCAGGCAAGAATGTTGCGCAGTGAAGCACTGATTCAAATCGCGAGTCGTATCGCCCATTTTGGCGGTTGGATGGCTGATTTAGAGACCGATCAGGTTTCCTGGTCGGAAGAAGTGTGTGACATCTATGCCGTATCACACGGCACCACTCCGACGATTGCAGATGCAAGTCAGTTTTACGTGGACAAAGGGCGCGTATCACTGACACATCTCTTTAATACTTGCGTCCGCGACGGCACGCCCTACGACCAAGAGGTGGAAATTTTAACGGCCAGCAAGCGCCAGGGGTGGGTACGTATCACTGGCGAAGCCGTACGCGATACAACCGGACTGGTCATACAGATAAGGGGAGGAATCCAGGATATTTCCGAGAGGAAGCGTTCCGAGGCGAACGCGGTACGGCAGGCGGCGCTGTTGACGGCCACTCTGGAAAGTATTACCGACGCGTTTGTGATGGTCGATCGACAATGGCATTTTAAGTATCTCAACCACGAAGCTGAGCGGCTATTGCAAATTTCGAGTGGGCAGGTTCTTGGCACCAGTTTGTGGGATATATTTTCTGAAGCGGTCGGTGGCCAATATGCCAGGGAATATCATCGGGCGATTGCACAAAACTGTTCAGTGGCTTTCGAGGAATATGACGGGAAACTGAAAATATGGATGGAGATACGGGCATATCCTTCCGAAGAGGGCCTGGCTATCTACTTTCTGGATATCAGCCAGCGTAAGGCAATGGAGGGCGAATTACACGCACTTGCATTCTACGATGCGCTGACTACACTTCCCAATCGTCAGTTGCTGCTCGACCGGATCGAGAAGGCGGTGGCGTTAAGCCGGCGTACAGGACGTTTTGGCGCTGTGCTATTCATTGATCTGGATAACTTCAAGGGTATTAATGACACTCGCGGGCATGACGAAGGCGATATGTTACTAAAGTTAGTTGCTAACCGGCTGAAAGAATCTGTGCGGGTCAGCGATACGGTGGCGCGGCTCGGTGGCGACGAATTTGTTGTCTTGTTAGAAGATTTAGCGGATGCCGAGAAAGAGGCAGCGGACAATGCCGGGGGAGTTGGTGAAAAAATACTTAACTCCTTTGGCAAGCCTTTCGAGATCATCTATCAGGAGCACTATAGTAGTGCCAGCATCGGCATCGCCATTTTCGGCGGTCCATCGATTACTTCCGAAGACGTTTTGAAACAAGCTGATCTTGCAATGTATCAGGCAAAAGCGTCCGGGCGCAATGCCATGTCGTTTTTCCTCCCCGAAATGCAGGCACTAGTCACCGCCCGTGTTGCTATGGTCACCGATCTTCGTCATGCGTTGACCAGGAATGAGTTTCTTCTCTACTTTCAACCGCAGTCTGATGTGCAGGGCCGAATGACCGGGGCTGAAGCACTTGTGCGCTGGAACCACCCGGTGCGGGGATTGGTGATGCCAGCAGAGTTTATTTCCATCGCAGAAGAAACCGGTTTAATTATGCCACTTGGGCTGTGGGTATTGAGCACGGCTTGCGTCCAATTGGCTCGATGGGCTAAATCGCCAGAGACCGAGATGTTTAGTATGTCGGTAAACGTCAGCGCTTCCCAGTTTCATCATCTGGATTTTGTAGATCAAGTTGTGAAGATCCTTATTGATACAGGTGCGAATCCCGCCAGACTCAAGCTTGAATTGACCGAAAGCCTGTTGATTAAAGATGTTGAAGGCACGATTCGCAAAATGCATGCCCTCAAGGCCATGGGCATTGGATTCTCTCTAGACGACTTTGGAACGGGTTACTCTTCACTTTCCTATCTACAGCGCCTGCCTCTGGATGAGTTGAAAATTGATAAAGTCTTTATCCAGGATTTTGCCGATGAACAACAAGGCGCGATCATTATCCGTATGGTCGTCGCTTTGGGTAAAGCTTTTAATCTGGACGTTGTGGCTGAGGGAGTAGAAACGGCCGAACAATATGCATTCGTCGTAGAAGAGGGATGCAAAGCTTACCAGGGTTACCTGTACAGCAAACCGCTACCGAAGCTTGCGCTAGAGGCATTCATTCTTGAGCAGTGAGATGTATCGCCGTAAGCAAAAGGCATTATTTTGGAATAGGCCCGGTCAAGCATCGAGTATCAACTATCGCGGGCCATTCCCAACACTACAAGCCTTCTTTAGATCGCTTCAGACACCAGTCGGGCGATCGCTTCACCCATCGCAGTGGTGGACGTATTTCCGCCCATATCAGCGGTATGCGGCCCAGATGCGAGCGTAGATTTGATTGCAGCCAATATTGCGTCATGCGCCTGACGGCCCTTGCTATCGCTACTGCCACCGCCGAGAAAGTCGAGCATCATCGCACCCGACCAGATCATGGCAATTGGATTGGCGATGTTCTTGCCGTAGATATCCGGGGCCGAGCCGTGGACCGGTTCGAATAAGGAAGGAAAATGGCGTTCCGGATTCATGTTCGCCGATGGTGCCAGACCGATAGTGCCGGTGCATGCTGGTCCGAGGTCTGAGAGGATGTCGCCGAAGAGGTTGGAGGCAACCACGACGTCGAAGCGTTGCGGTTGCAGGACAAACCGCGCGCACAAGATATCGATGTGTTGTTTGTCCCACGTAATGTCCGGATATTGGCTTGCCATCTCGGCTGCGCGCGCATCCCACCAAGGCATAGAGATCGAAATGCCATTACTTTTGGTCGCTACCGTGACGTGCTTGCGTGCACGCTTTTTGGCCAGTTCAAATGCGAACTTGAGAACCCGATCACTGCCGCGACGTGAAAATATCGACTGTTGCATCACGATTTCGTTAGGCGTTCCCTCGTACATAATGCCACCGACGGACGAATATTCACCTTCAGTGTTTTCGCGTACGATCATCATGTCGATATCGCCAGCGCCACGATCTGCCAGCGGGCTGCGCACGCCTTCGAAGGTTTGCGCCGGGCGCAAGTTGATGTATTGGTCAAACTCGCGACGAAACTTTAATAACGAGCCCCATAGCGAAATGTGATCGGGCACGATGTCAGGCCAGCCGACTGCGCCAAAATAGATCGCGTCCATTCCCGACAACTGCGCCTTCCAGTCGGCTGGCATCATATTGCCGGTTTGCGCATAATAGTCGCAACTGGCCCAGTCGAATTCGGTGAGTTCCAGATTAATGCCAAAACGTTTGGCGGCAGCGTTGACGACGCGCAGGCCTTCGGGCATGACTTCCTTGCCGATGCCATCACCTGCGAGTACGGCGATTTTGTATGTGGTGTTCATTGGTGTTCTCCTAGAGCGTCGTGGACGCGGGCAGTTGTCATTATAGTCATTCTGCTTGATCTTATAATTATGACTTTAGTTAACGCATTGCAGATGGTGTGAAAAACCGCTGGCATCCCAAAATGTAGGCGTATTTAACTTGCGCGTATTTGTTGCAGTGGTTCAAAAATCGCGCTGCTCAGCCGTCGCCGATAAGTAAGGTAGTCTGCCCGTCTATATCACGCCAACGTTAAGGAGCAGAGTTGTAACGGGTTGTAATGTGCGTCAACGTTATCTTTCCCAAGTCGTTTATATCTCAACTCCTCGAGAATCATCTTGAGGCTACTAAGATACCTAAGGGACATACATGAACAAATTCCACGCTGCTTTGATCACCGGTTTGTTAATCACTGCTGGTTTCGCTCAAGCTGCAATGCCAACCGCAGCAGTTAATGCCGCAACATCTACCTCAGTATCTGCAAATCCTGATGTGAAAGCACCAAGTGCTCTCGTTGCTGCAGACACTAAAGCAAAAGCTGGCGCAGAAGATGTCAACGCAAAAGCACATGCTGGTGTCGTAGATGCTAAAAGTGATGCGATGAATACTGCAACGAAAGCGCACCACACTTCGCTTAACAGTAAAGTCAAAGTGCACCCCGCTGGTGTTGGTGTGAACGCAAAAGCAGGTGCATCTGCATCTGCTAAGTAATCAAGTTAGCGTGTAAAAAAAGAGACAGGCTTGTCCTGTCTTTTATATTTCAGTATTTGACTGACTACGTTCAACAAGTTCTTGTATTACGTCTGGGTTAATAAATTTCTTTGAACGATAACTGCCAATTCATGGTAGTGGCGCAAGCCGAATCGGTATTAAAAATGGTTTAAACAGAAGGAAAAAATGATGAAAAAAACGATTAGCATCATAGCCGGGCTGATCACCAGCGCGGTATTAGTGATGGCGGCAAGTCCCGCTATGGCGCACGTGGATGTGGGTGTAAATATTGGCCTTCCGGGCATATATGTTGCCCCTGAACCCGTCTATGTTCGTCCAGAACCGGTGTATGTTCAGCCGCGTCCGATATATGTTCAACCTCGCCCTGTTTATATAGAGCAGGATCGTGAGTCAGAGTGGCATGAACGCCGTATGCGTGCGCGTGAATGGCGTGAACGTCAATGGCGAGAAAATCATTACCGCGAAGATAATCACGATGACCACCGTGATGGCCGCCGTGATGAGCGTCAAGAAGAACATCGCGATAACCATTAATATTTGTCGCGTTAAAGCGGCTTTTAGCTGCCAGACCACAATGTACTTATCTTCCAGCCTCGGGCCGCCTATTGAACAAAATAGGCGGCCCGAATGGTTTAAAAACTATGCACGTGCGTATTGGGAATGCTGGCCAAGATAGCTGGCTAAGGAAAGCATATGTCGTAAGCGTATGACCACCAATTTTATAAAGCGACTATTTCTCGATTTTTTAAATGCCGAACCTGACAGGCTCTGTTCCTTTGTTTTTCTTCCGCACAACCACCGTTCCCGCCAGTTTGTCATGCCACCCCTGTTTTTTTCTATCGAATCCAACCCAGATAAAACCAAGGCAAAAGATAATCGCTGAAAGGTAATAGCCGATATAGCGGATTACATGCTGCTTCAGGCTTGGTGGTTCGCCGGTTTCTGCATCAACGATAGTGGCACCTATCACCATTTTTCCCGGCGTTGCATTCTTGGTAGTCCAAAATATAATTACGACGACGGCCGGCAAAATATACGAAATCAAAATATTAGACGCACCCGTCAACGTGACGCCGGATGCCATTTCCACACGCCCATAAATGGCGAACAATATCGGAAAAATCACCATCATCATCAAAATGGTGTCAATCAGACTGGCCCAGACGCGCGCCCAAAATCCTACATATTCAAGCTCGGTGGATATAAACATCGGTTAGCTCCAGATAGTGCAAGTTGGTGATGATCGGGGGGATCAAGGCTGTAAGGGAGAATCCAATACTTAGCAAATTGGTTCTTTGGATTGTGCCACATTTAATTTTTCGATAGTCTATTCTTGATACCATTTTATTCAAATAATCCGGTTCTGGTACCGTTTAAAGCAGAGGGCGCTCCATTCCCATTGCAAGGTAGAAACCACCTGCAAAATGCTTTGTTCAGCTGACCCCTCAATAAATAAATTTCTGCTTTTCCCTACGCCCTTTAGGGAATTCTTTTTTCATTACAGATATGTCTAATTTGTCGGTAATTTATAGATACTTCTCACGTATTAAAAGGGTTCTCCAGTATTTTTCGACGCCAGTATTTTCTATAATTCTTCCACTATGTTTTAGCTTGGATATGACAGGCGTCTGTCAATAATACGAAGGGATCAATGAAATGTTTTTTCAAAAAAAAGCGTGTCTTTTTGCGCTCACGCTAGCTTGTGCATTACCTTTTTTTGCGAGTATTGCAAAAGCCTCAGTCACGCTGGAACGCCTGGCAGTGATTGTCGATAGCAAAACTGGTGAAGGCGTAAATAATGTCAAAAATACGTTTCCCTATCCTATATTGCTGCACTCTTTTATTGAAGATATTCCTGAAGATACGACGACTAAAATAATCGTATCGCCACCAGTCGTACGTATCGAACCTGGCGAAACACAAATGGTACGATTTATGCTCAACGGCGATCAGAAGTCAAAAAAAGACACGCTGAAGCGTGCTGTGTTTGAAGCTATTCCACCGGAATCAACCGGCATCAAATTCGTACTCCAGCAAGCTGTTCCGCTTTTTGTTCACGTCAATGCCGCCGAGCAAGAAAATGCCGAAGACACCTACAAAAAACTTCAGTGGACGCGTGATGGTAAGCAACTTAACGTGGTCAACAACAGCAATCAGGTCGTTATGTTTATGCCGCAACTGACATTATTGCCGTCAAAAGAACAGGCAGTTTTATCGGGCGGATATTTATTGCCTGGCCAACAGCGCGTTGCGGTTTTGAGTGATGCAACATCTGCCTTTTCTTCGCTAAGTCTGTTGCCTGTAAATGATTATGGGCACACCACGAAAGAGATTGTTTCTTCCGTCACCGATCTGATGACCAAAGCACCAACCTAAGAAAAAAACTGACATGAAGAAATTAATACCGGCAGCTTTAAGCTTGGCCGTAGGGATAGCGCACGCCTCAGAATTGGCAATGGTAAATTTCGATACGGATATTTTGCGAGCACGATCTTTGCCGCAAGAAATGGCGACCCACTTTGCTAAAGGTGGCAAATTTCCGATGGGCAACCAGCGCGTTGATGTGCGGATTAACCGAGTCAAAACTATCACAGCGACCATCCGCTTTGATGATGAGGGAGTGCCTTGTTTTAGCGCAGACAATTTGCAAATACTTGGTATCGCGCCAGCACCGGAGCAAATGCTTTCCATCGGAGAAGCATGTCGACCTTTGACCGAGCTTGTGCCGCTAGCTACCGCACATTTCTATCCGCAACGTCAAGCGATGGATTTATATGTTCCCGCTGAAGTGATGCGAGCATCAAGCGAGCCAGAGCTCGCTCTTCAACGAGGTGGTGCGGCTGGAATGTTTAATTACGACGTGTCCTACTTTCAGGGGCGTTATGCAGGTGGCGGGTTTGATTCCTTTTCTGGTTTCACAGAGCTTGGTTTGAATGTCGATAATTGGGCGCTACGGAGTCGACAAACGTTCACGCAAGATGACACCGGTCGTTTGGATCTTCAACACCAGTACGCTTACGCGCAGCGTTCGGTGATGAAGTCGCGTACGATTTTACGTGTTGGGCAATTGAACGGGGACGGCTCTCTCTTTTCTGTTCCTTCCTACGTCGGCGCGCAATTTATCCCTGATTTTGCTGCAAACTCCCTGGATGGTGTGACGACCACAGTGTCTGGAATGGCGGAGACCGTGGCGCGTATTGAAGTGCGTCAGCAAGCCACGCTGGTGTACTCAACGGTGGTACCGGCAGGTGCTTTTTCGTTGAAAAAAGTGCCTCTCCTAAGTCGTACATCAGACGCAATTGTTACAGTGATTGAGTCGAACGGTCAGCACCAGACGTTCTCTGTACCGGCTTGGGATTTCGCAGGCGGTGCCGGACAATCACGTCCTGCTTTTTTTGTCGGGATGGGACAAACCGGCGTTCTTAATACAGGCAACAAGGATCGTTCCAGCTGGCTTTCCTACGGTTCAGTTCAAATGCCGCTTGGAGAGGCCAGCAGTGGAATGGCGGGATTTTTATTGGCTGACCGATATTATGGCGTCGGCGCTACTGCGCAACGTTCGTTCGGCTCCGTGAGGAACCGCATTGGTTCGCACAGCCTTAATATGGGCTTGCGCACGGCCACAGATCAAAGTTCCGACAGCACCGGGGCAATAGTCAATATTGGTAGTAGTCATCAACTTCGCTCCGGTTTTGGCGCTAGTTTTGGCGCGTCGACGCAGACTGCAAAATATCGGGAATTTGGTTCGCGTTTCCGTCAGCTAAATGCCGATGAGCAGAACACGGTAAATGCGCTGGACGATCTGGATGAGCGTAGGAATTCCTATAGCATGGGAGTGAATTATTCCCACCGCACGTTGGGTAGTGTGAGTGCGTCTTACTACCATCATGTGTTGGCACATCATGGTGAGACTGGGCAATTCCGCGCGAGCTGGCGCAAAACGCTCAAACGAATGTCGTTTAGTGTAAATGCCGAGCGCACTACCCGACAAGCCAGTGACTGGCGCATTTATGCCAGTTTGAGTATGCCGTTGGGCAAAGGTAATTTTGGGGCCTCAGCGCAGAGATCTGGTGGTCATACATCACTCGCCGAGACTTATAGCCAGAGCGTTAACGACCAGTTCGCCTATTCTTTGGGATCAGCACAATCTGCTTACGGTGGACCGAGTGCTTCCGGCTCAGTATCGTACCTATCGCGGGTGGCAGCAATGAGTGCCTCAGTTTCAAGTGGCTCTGATGGTACTGGTAGCAGTAGCTTCAGCATCAAAGGTGGTGCGGTGGCGCATGGCGGTGGAGTGACATTAACACCGCATCGGGTCGATGACACCTTTGGCGTCGCTTCGGTTGGTGAGTTCAGTGGCGTCAAAATGATGACACCATCGGGACCAGCGTGGAGTGATTGGCGTGGCTACGCAGTTATTCCAAATTTACGCCCCTTCAGTGCTGAACGTATTCAGCTTGTCCCTTCAACGCTGCCACGTAATGCAGATATTAAAAACGGCGTCAAAGAAGTAAGAATGGCGCGCGGCTCCGTGACCAACATTCCGTTTGAGGTCACACAGGTACGCAGAATGTTTTTGAACATGCAGGATGGAGATGGCCATCCAATTAAAGCCGGTGCGATCGTTTCGGACGTTGAAGGCACATACATCACCACGATAGTCGGTCGCGATGGTGGCGCTTTCATCCCAAATGTTACAGATTTGGACGCAGTCCAGGTACGCGTTGGCAAGACGATTCTATGCGAGGTCGCCTTACCGAAAAAGCAGGCAAGCGACCAGATCTATGAAACAGCCACGGCGGTGTGCCAGCAATCAATTAATAGTGAAAAGAAATCTTGAGATGAAACATTACACAAAATGGGCAAAGTATTTTGCCATCGCGGCTTTAATGGGAGGCAGTTGCGCATCCGCGGCCTTTGCGCAGACAGGCGAAAACTGCTCTCTGGCGCTATCTCAAACGCAAATTGATTATGGCAATTTCACGCATGAATATTTGCAAGCGACCAGCGTGGATGGCAAGTCTGCATCTGCTGGACGGCAGGAGCTATCCGTGCAGGTTAGTTGTCAACGACCTGTCCGCCTAGGCTTGAGAATTACCGGGATGGGTGCAGAAACTGAGAAGACGATCCAGTTTGGTACTGCAGATGAAGGCCATGTTATCGCTACTCTAGGCCCAGCTATCGTCAACGAGCGGCCCATCCAGCAATGGCGTGTGTTGCAGGCCAACAAACAGAACGACATACAAAAAGCGGACTTGCAGTTGCAGGCAGATGAGACGGTTGTTCCTCTGGCATCTGATGGAACAGAAATATTGGTCAGCACATTGCAGGCCAAATTAGCACTCTCACCACAACTCAATCTACAAGGAAAGTCGGGTTCCGCGCAAGCCATTATGAGCAGCAATATTCGTATTTCTATTATTGAGTTGTAGTAGGAAAAAATTGGAAGTGAGTTTTATCCAAAAAAATTTCTCCCGTTAGGGAGAAATCTTCGCGCGACATAACGTGCATTATTTTTAATTTATGAGGTTTTACAACAATGAAACAAATTTCTAAACACTTATTAGCAGCATCTATTGCGACGGTATTTTCTGCTGGCGCAATGGCGGCAGACACTGCGACCGTTACGTTGAACGTAAAACTGACTCCTGGCGCGTGCGTCGTATCGATTGGTAATGGTGACGCTACGTTTGAATATGGTACACAGTCTGCTTCAGCGCTGGGTAAAGCACTTTCTAAAAAGACAAAGACTTTTACAGTAGATTGTAACGGCGCAGACACACCAATTGCGCTAAGTATGAATGATACTAATTTTGAGAACGGCGACAAAGTTGGTACCGATATTCCTCTGGCGGATCTGGGAATTACTTCGATACTGGGCTCCATCGCGCCTGCTTACTTCTACAACATGACCACATTAGTTGATGCAAAACCGGTCAATGTCGGTATCTGGGGTGCCCAGCTTGACAATATCAAGTACGGTGCGAAGACCAAAGCGTTGAAGACAGCACATCCGATCCGTCTGGCGATCGAGGGCTCAGACAATGTTGGCCTGCCTACCATACCAATCGCTGATATCGCAAGTCTTACTGGGACTAAAGAGTATCTGACTCCTGGTGGCAGTAAGATACATTTGGCTGACCCGCTTTCAGTTTTGAACCTTTACAAAGCTATCGGTAGCTACTATACCGGTGAGATAAATGTTCAGCCAGCCATCGCTTCGCTAGATAAATTGATTGCAGCGGGCGTGAAAACTGAAGAAGAAGTCGACATCACTGGTGTCGCTACATTCACTGTAAATTATGGTTCTTGGTAAGTAGCCGCCGCGCAGGTAATAAAACTGCGTGCTAGTTAATGAAAAACACAGCATCTAAAAATGCTGTGTTTTTTTTATTTAGATTTAATGTAAGGTTTTTCGCCTACAAACCGCACAATTATTCAGAGAGTTTTTCCTAGATATATTGAGAGCCATGTAAATCCTAGGGCACTGTTTTTTTGCTAAAACAGTGTTGCAAAATTGTGGAAATATTGTCACTCTACAGTTGGGGGGCTTCGACATGACCAGATTGGTAGTCGGTTATGGGCTTTCACACTGAATGGCGCAACCACGCAGGCGAGTCACAACTGAATTGTTCCATGTAACCGCTGGACCGTCGAATAAACGATGGAAAATTTCAACCTGAATAAAAGCATCATTGGTACATCGGTTGAAAACCAGATTGGAGCAGAATTCTCTCCCTTTTGTGACATGCGGCATTGATGGACCGTTGAGCGGTTTTGAGCAGTTTTTGCGTGATTTAAAAAGCGTTGACGGTTTCGAAAAACCGACGAGCGTCAGTCCGATACAAGTCTTTAAATTGTCAATGTGATTTTCCTCGCTTTGCTCTTATGAAGAGAGCAAAACGAGGACTTTGAAGAAGATTTTAATTATATTCTTACAGCGCTACCTAGAACGGGTTAATCTCATCTTTAATCGGCTGAAAAGAGACGGTAGTAGAAGAAGAAATAGTATGTGTATCTTTTTGATACCCTTTTACAATAATACTATATTCCTCAACTTGTCCCGCTGGCATTGTAAATTCAAATGTTGAAGAATCAGTGAGTCTCTCTGTCGGATTATGTTCCGTGGATCTAACTGGTCTTCCCCATCGATATTCGATCGGCATCGGAGGCGTCGCTTCATGTGGATTACTGGCTTGAACAACGACTCTGGTTGCGCCACTTTCCAACCTGGTTTGAGTGGAGTGAAACGTCAATCCATTCAGAAAGGCTTGCGTCGTCCCGATTGGCATAATTGAAGTCATATGTGGAGCTCTTACTTTATTATTTCCCTCTTCGAATCCTTCGATATTAAAATTATATTCTTCAATTTGTGTCGCAGGCATTGTAAATTCAAATGTAGAAAACTTGGTGCGCGAGCCACTTTTAGGATGATGTTCGGTTGAGCCCGGTGGCGCTATCCAGTAGTATTCCACCGGTGTCGGCGATGCCGACATGTGCGTATTGATAGCCTTGACTACTACTTTGGTGCCGCCTACTTCTAACTTGGTTTGGGTAGTTTCAAGCGTCAATCCATTGAGGAACGCTTGTGTCGACTCCGCAGGCGTAATTCGCGTCTCTAATATGCGGATTAATTTATTATTGACCTTGTCATACGTAGGGACGTAGAGATAATAGTTTTCAGTTTGTGCTGCTGGCATCGTATATGCAAACGTAGTCAACTCAGACCTCTTTCCATTTGCCGGATGATGTTCGGTCGAACCTGTGGGGCCTCTCCATCCGTAGGTCAACGGTGTTGGAGGCGTTGGCGCATCCCGATTAATGGCTTTGACGACGACTCTGGTCTCGCCGCTGGCTAATTTATCTTGCGTGACATCAAGTTTTAATCCGTTTACGAAGCCTGTGATCGACTGACTCGATGGAGCGGTGCGACTGCCTTTCAAATTAGATTGCGTGTCACCAGGCTGCAAGCGGTTCAGAAACGCCTGATGCGCTTTAAGAGGCTGAATTGAGGCATGAATAAAAGCATGAACGGTAGTATGCGCCCTTTCGGCTACCATCATACTAAGATCGTATTTTTCAGTTTGTGCGGCAGGCATCGTAAATGTGAACGTCGAAGACTCGAGCTGTTCTAATTCAGATTCAGGATGATGATCAACGGAATTCGATGGCGGTATCCACGCGTAATCCATCAGTTTTGGCGACGTTGGTACAGTCGGATTGCTGGTTTTAGCAACCACCTGTATTTCGCCATTCGCTAACTTTGATTGCGTTATATTAAGCTCTAATGCGTTCAGGTATGCCTGCGTCGATCCAAGGGGTACAACGGAGGCATTGACGGTAGCGGAAACGTTAGTGTTCCCCTTTTCCATTCCTGTTACGCCCAGGTTGTAATTTTCAGTGTGCGCTGCTGGCATCGTAAATGCGAACGTCGAAGACTTACTTTGTTCATATTCAGAGGCAGGCTCATGATTAACTGAATCATACGGGGCTCCCCAATGGAATTCTACCGGCTTTGGTGACGTCTGGACATTCGGATTGCTGGTTTTTACGACTACCCGTATTGCGCCATTCGCCAATTTCGATTGCGTAAAGTCAAGCTTCAGCCCGTTCAGGTAGGCTTGCGTCGACTCAATTGGTACCACGGAAGTACTGACATGACCGGCGATGTTACTGCTCCCCATTTCGATTCCCATCAAATCGATAATGTATTTTTCAGTTTGTGCTGCGGGCATTGTAAATGTAAAAGTCGACGACTCGGTTAGTTCTGATTCTGGTTGATGATCTTCAGAATTCGACGGCGTTATCCAGTAGTACTCCATCGGCGTCGGTGGCATTGGCATTTTGGGATTATTGGCAACAACAGTCACACGGATTCTGCCGTCTGCCAACTTAACCTGGGTTACATCTAGATCCATCCCGTTCAAAAAATCTTGCGTCGACTTGGCGTTATTTGCGTTAGCTCTCAGTTTGTTGTTTGGAGCGGCTTCTGCTGCACGCGCGTTTTGACCTGCCTTCACTTTACCTATACCGTCATAAAGAATCGGGCTTGAAACGGCCGCCTGCGCAACACTCAGCACCCCTAATGCAGCCACTGTATAGGATACTTTCTTTAACCACTTTGTTTGTTTCATCGCTTTCTTTCACTGGATTGATTGTAGGATTATTGGTATTAGTTCGCGAAGGTAAAGCACCCCCGTAACTAAGCATGTTTATCAGGCCTGTTGACTTATGATTGGGGGGTACGAGGTTGCGGCCGGCGCTGCGAATGAATGTGGAGCGAGGCGACGTAGCGGTACGATAGAATGTAGCGGCAAGCTCAAACCCAACGTGTGCTGGTTCTGCATGGTTTGTCGGAGCGGTTCCCAACTTTGCCAGGCGCTTTGCTGTACACATTTTGAATTTAACGCAATTTCTAAAATCATATGTCAACAGGCCTTGCGTAATCAGGCCCATTTCAGTTGGTATTAATCAATGATCGGATGCATGAAGTACTTCTCTGGCCATGTCAAATACGCAGGCTAATATTACAAATTATAAAGAGGGATTGATACCAGAACAATCTCTAACGACGTAAGAGGATTCTCTAATGTGTATAAGATTCCTGTAGTTGCCTAAATCTGCACAACATTATGTCGCGTCTTTGGATAGCCATAACCCGATAAGTTATAAGTGACCTAAAGTGATAGTTTTTTTGTGGTCTGACGCAATGTGTGGAGAGTCGATTAACCGAGAAAATGGAAATGGCAAGGTGCTAAAAGTGTGCTTGGTATTTGGTGCGCGGGACATCGTTGGCAGAATTTTTGCGACAAGAACATCGAATTTAGAATAAGGGATTAGAGGAATATGTGCGCGTAATCGCAGCGTAGTAACGCCAAATTTTGAAATTGATATTTTACGACATCACCCTTTGAAGGAATGCTGCAATGATCGTATGTCGCGCTGTCTTTGAGTAGTTTGAAAAGCGTTGATAGCTATGGGAAATTGTGAGCGCCTGCTGGCTATCGGACTTCAGGGTGCCACTATGAGTTTCCTCGCTTTGCTCTTATGAAGAGAGCAAAGCGAGGATTGTTAAGAAGAGTCGATTAAATTATTACTGTGCCACTTAGAGTGGGTTAACCTCTAAAACCGGCTCGATAGAAATTTTGAAAAAAGAAGAAACAGAATGTTTATCCTTTTGATATCCTGTCACGTTGGTGCTGTATTTTTCAGTTTGTCCGGCAGGCATTGTAAATTCAAATGTTGAAGAATCCGTGAGCGGATGGTCCGGATGCTGCTCCGTTGAGCCACTTGGTTTTTTCCATAAATATTCTACCGGCATTGGAGGAGCCGCTTCATGCGGATTGCTGGCCTGAACAACGACTCGGGTTGCACCACTTTCTAACTTGGTTTGTGTGGCATGAAGCTTCAATCCGTTTAGGAAGGATTGCGTCGTCCCAACTGGAATAATCGAAGTGATATGAGTAGCGCTAACTTTATCACGCCCCTCTTCGTATCCTGTGACAACAAAAGTGTATTTTTGATCTTGTGTCGCAGGCATCGTGAATTCAAATGTTGAAGAATGGGTGAGCTGGCCAATGGCCGGTTGATGCTCCGTTGAACCCCTTGACCCTGTCCAGAAATATTCAACCGGTGTTGGCGATGTAGGCATGTGCGGATTGTTAGCCTTGACTATTACTCGGGTTGCTCCGCTTTCTAACTTGGTTTGTGTGGTATCAAGTGTCAATCCGTTGAGGAAGGCTTGCGTTGACTCTGCGGGGGTGATCAGTGTCTTTACAATGCCGCTGTAACCTTCATTGTTTGCATCATATGCTGTCATCATGAACTGGTAGGTTTCAGTTTGTGCAGCCGGCATCGTAAATGTGAATGTAGACGACGTAGTCTCGCCCGCTATCGGATCATGGTTGGACGCACCTTTGGGGCCTCTCCAAAAGTAGCTCAACGATGTTGGCTGGGTTGGCATATCCGCATTAATGGCTTTGACGACCACTTTCGTCTCGCCACTGGCTAATTTATCTTGCGTGACATCAAACTCTAACCCGTCTACGTAATCTTCGATCGACTGAATCGATGCCTCGGTGACACTGCCTTTTAATGTAGCTTGCGCATCGCGAGGTTGCAAGCTGTTCAGAAGCGCTTGCTGGGCCTTAAGAGGCGTAATTGATGCATTAAGATAAGTGTCATTCTTGGTGTTCTCTTTTTCGTAGCCTAGCAGATTAAGTCTGTAATTTTCAGTCTGTGCTACGGGCATAGTAAATGTGAACGTCGAAGATTCGTTTTCTTCTGATTCAGATTCAGGATGATGATCAGTTGAATTCGATGGGGCCTTCCAGAAGTATCCCACTGGTGTTGGTGAAGTTTGCATATCCGGATTGCTGGCTTTGGCGACCACCTGTGTTGCGCCATTCGCTAATTTCGATTGCGTAAAATTAAGCTTTAGCCCGGTTAGGAAGGCCGTTGTCGAACCAATGGGGATAATCGAAGTATCGATTTCAGCTTGAACCTTATCGTTCTCCTTTTCGAAGCCCGTCAAACTAAAATCGTATTTTTCAGTTTGTGTGGCGGGCATTGTAAATGTAAATGTCGAAGACTTGCTCCGTTCAGATTCTAATGCCGGATGATGATCAACAGAATTAGACGGGGCCTTCCAGTGGTATCCGACCGGCTTTGGTGACGTTTGTGTATCCGGATTGCTGGCGTTGGCGATTACTTGTATTGCGCCATTTGCTAACTTGGTTTGCGTGACATTAAGTTCTAGTCCGTTCAGATAAGCTTGCGTCGATTCAATGGGGACAATGAAAGTATTGATAATCGCGTAGACGCCATCGTTTGTCTTTTCGGAACCCATCATACCAAATTTGTATTTTTCAATCTGTGTTGCGGGCATCGTAAATGTGAACGTCGAGGACTCGCCTTGTTCTGATTCTGATGCCGGATAATGATCAACTGAATTAGAGGGAGCCGACCAGTAGTATTCGATTTGCTTCGGCGGAATTGGCGTTTTCGGATTGCTGGCATGAGCGGTCACGCGGATTCTACCATCTGCTAATTTAACCTGGCTTAAGTCTAGCTTCATCCCGTCAAGGTAGGTTTGCGTCGACTCGGCGGTGCTGACATGAGACTTCAGTTTATTGTCTGGTGCCACTTCTGCTATACCCGCGCTTTGACTTGCCTTCACTTTACCTGTCTTATCATAAAGAACCGGGGCGGAAACGGCGGTTTGAGCAACACTCAGCAGTCCGAACGCGGCAACAGTATAGGACATCTTCTTTAGCCACTTTGTTTGTTTCATTTCTTTCTTTCTTTCTTTCTCTGGATTGATTGTAAGATTTTTTGTAGCAATTCACGAAGGTGAAAAACGCCTCCATAATTAATCCTATTGATAAGGCTTGTTGATATATGATTTTATGGGTGCGAAGGTGTCGCGATAAGATAGGAAGGCAGGAAGCGGTTGCAACTGTGCCACGCACCACTTTGCCCTAGATGCGTGTAGGTATTGAACGTAGTTCTTAAATCGTATGTCAACAGGCTCTGATTAAACAGACTTATTTCAGTTTTCACTAATAGATACCGCATCCATAAAATATTTCTCTGACCACATTAAATACGCAATCCAATTTTACAAATTACACAGAAAGATAGATATGAGAGCAATCTCTAACGTAGCAAGAAAATTCTATAATTTCGGTAAGATTTCTGTAGTTGCTTAATGTCGAACAGTCTTGTGTGGCGTTCTATAAAAGCATAAACGGAGCAGTGATAAGTGACCTGATGCCGTTATCCTTTTGTGCCGTCTAACTCAATAAAAAGAAGCCATCGGCAGAGGAAATGTTGGTGGCAAGGCGCTGAGCGATTCTTGCGTGGCTTGAAGGGGGTGACGGATGTGGAAACTGCGAGGGTCAGTCCTACACCAATCTTAGAATTGTCAAATTAAGGTTCCTCGCTTTGCTATCATAGAGAGCGCAAAGCGAGGATTGTAAAGAAGATTTTGACTAAATTATTACCGCACTATTAGCAGTGCTTTGGTCGAGTCACTTTCTAACATGGTTTGCGTGCGTTCAATCATCAATTCTTTGAAGGGGCTTGCGTCGACCCGACCGGGACAATGGAAGTTGTATGCATAGCGCTAACTTTATCATTCCCCTCTTCGTATCCTGTGACATAAAAATTGTATTTTTCAATTTTTTCCGCTGGCATCGTAAATTCAAATGTTGAAAGCTTAGTGCGCTTTCCACTGACTGGATAATGTTCTGTTGAGCCCGTTGGGGCCCTCCAGAAGTAGTCTACTGGCATTGGAGGGGTCGCCTCATGCGGATTGCTGGCATAAACAACGACTCTGGTTGCGCCACTTTCTAACTTGGTTTGTGTGGTATGAAGCGTCAAGCCATTCAGAAAGGCTTGCGTCGACCCGATTGGAACAATAGAAGTCGTATGCATAGCGCTTACATTATTATTGCCCTCTTCATACCCTGTGACATAGAAATTATATTTTTCATTTTGTTCCGCAGGCATCGTAAATTCAAATGTTGAAAGCTCAGTGCGTTCACCACTGACTGGGTGATGATTGGTAGAACCCTTTGGCCCTCTCCAGAAATAGTCGACTGGTGTTGGCGATGTAGGGGTATGCAGGTTGTTAGTCTTCACTACTACTCGGGTTGCACCGTTTTCTAACTTGGTTTGGGTAGTATCAAGCGTCAATCCGTTCAGAAAGGCTTGCGTCGACTCCGCTGGTGTAATTTTCGTCTTTACAAAATCGATGAATTTGTCAGTGTTCTTGTCATATGCTGAGATCATGAACTGATAGGTTTCAGTTTGTGCCGCCGGCATCATATAGGAAAACGTAGACAACTCAGTCCTCTCGCCCCGTATCGGATTATGTTCGGTTGCACCTTTGGGTCCTAGCCAGAAGTAGCTCAATGGTGTTGGTGGAGTTGGGACATCAGGATTAATGGCTTTGACAACCACTTTAGTTTCGCCATTGGCTAATTTATCTTGTGTGACATCAAGCTTTAAGCCAGCTACGAAATCTTGAATCGACTGAGTCGATGCTCCTGTGTCGCTGCTTTTCAATGTAGATCGCGCATCGCGCGCCTGAAAGACGTTTAGAAACGACTGATGCGACCTAAGAGGCGTAATTGGGGCATTAATGTAGGTGTAAACGTTATAGTTTTTCTTGTCGGTGCCGATTACATTAAAATCGTATTTTTCAGTTTGTGCAGCAGGCATCGTAAATGTTACCGTCGAAGACTCGCTCCGTTCAGCTTCTGATTCAGGACGATAATCAGTTGAACCCGATGGTTCTTCCCAAAAATATTCTACTGGCGTTGGCGAGGTTTGTATATCAGGGTTGCTGACTTTTGCGACGACTTCTATTGCGCCATTCGGCAATTTTGATTGTGTAACATTAAGCTTTAGTCCGTTCAGGTAGGCTTGCGTCGACCCAATAGGGACAATGGGAGTACTGACAATGGCAAAAACTTTAGCGTTTCCTTTTTCAGCTGCCTCTATGTGGAAATCGTATTTTTCGGTTTGTGTCGCTGGCATGGTGAACGTAGCCGTTGAAGACTTGCTTCGCTCGGACTCAGTAGCGGGATGATGATCAACTGAATCAGGCGGCCCCTGCCAATAGAATTCCACCGGTTTTGGCGATATTTGAACAGTTGGATTGGTGGTTTTGGCGACAACCTGTATTGCGCCATTTGCTAACTTCGTTTGCGTGATATTAGTTTCTAGCCCGTTCACGTAAGCTTGCGTGGATTCGATGGGAACAATGACAGTATTGATAATAGCGTAGACGCTTTGGTTCGCCTTTTCGTAGCCCGTCATACCAAATTCGTATTGTTCAAGCTGTGTTGGGGGCATTGTAAATGTAAGCGTCGAGGACTCGCCCTGTTCTGAGTCTGATGCAGGATAATGATCAACTGAATTAGAGGGTGCCGACCAGTAATATTCGATTTGCGTCGGTGGAATTGGCATTTTTGGATTGTTGGCATTAGCGGTTACGCGTATGCTACCGTCCGCCAACTTAACCTGAGTGAAATCTAGTTTCATCCCGTCCAGGTAGTCCTGCGTCGACTTGGTATGATTAGATTTTAGTTTTCTGTTTGGCGTTACTTTTTCTGCATCCGTGTTCTGACCAGCCTTGGATTGACCTCTTGCATCATAAAGAGCTGGGCTGGAAACAGCCGTTTGTGCAATAGTCAGTAACCCAAACGCAGCCACTGTATAGGACATTTTCTTTAACCACTTTGTTTGTTGCATTGTTTTCTTTCTCTTCATTTATAGCTAAATATTTGGCATCAAGTCGCGAAGGTAAAAGTACCTTCTGTAATTAAACCTGTCGATAAGGCCTCTTGACATATTATTTGTGTTTTCCCACGCGGCAGGCGTTGCATGTCGATGCAGATTGGAGCGGCGTCGTATTGCACCGGCAAGGAGCTGCAACAATGGCATGTGACGCTGGTAGTTCATTTTGGTTTTAATGAAATTTCCCAAAACATAGGTCAACAGCCCCTGATTAATAAGGCGTATTTCAGTTGGTATTACTCAAGACCTTATGCAGGAAATATTTGCACTGGCTCACATCAAATACGCAGCCGAATTTTACAAATTACACGGAAGGATTAATATGGGAACTATCTCTTTCTAGGTAAGAGTATTCTGTAATTGACATAAAATTCCTTTACCTTCCGCATTCTGCACGGGGATATGTAACGTTAAGCCATCGTCTTAACATGACCGGCTATGAGTGACTTGAAGAAATAGGTTTATTTTGTCGTCTAACGCAATGCGTAGAAAATCGATGACCCAGGCTAGCGCTATCAGGGTCTGAAGTGTTTGATAGTTATTTCAACAACTACGAAGTTAAGAGCAATGCAGCAGATTCAGACTGGTAGTCGAATGGTGACTTTTAGTCCAAACGGTGCGATTAGATGTGCGTTCTGCAATGTGACTGTGCCCTGCAAGCGCAGGACGATCGATTTGACGATGGAGAGTCCGAGTCCAGAGCCTTCGCTGTCATTACCGAGAATGCGGTAAAACGGGTCAAAAACGCGCTCTCGTTCCAGCTCAGCAATGCCCGGACCAGTATCTTCGACTTCAATCCATAGTGCGCCATCCGCAGTGCGTACGCGTACATCTATGGTCCCGTCAATTGGAGTATAGCGAATCGCGTTTTCTAGCAAATTGCGGAGTAGCGCAACGAACTCTACTTCTGATGCAACCAAGGTAAGGTCGGAGTCACGGTCAGTGTGGGTAGCCACGCCGATGTCGATTCTTTTCGCTTCTGCCATTGGCAGTAACTCTTCCATGACGTGTCGGAGCACGGCCGTAACCGAAAGTTGCGTGGCCTGTGCACCTCGCGTATTTTGTGAGCGCGCAAGTGTCAGCAATTGCTCTAGCAAGTTCTTGGCACGTTGTAATCCCTGCCTTAACGGAATCAGTCGTTCCTGGGATTTCGGGGAGAGATTAGTTGCAGCCAGATTTTCGGCTTGCAGCGATAATGCGGTTAACGGTGAGCGCAACTCATGTGCGGCATCGGCGATAAAACGACGCTGTGCGTCCATCGCCTCTGCAACGCGCCGCAGCAGGCGGTTGATTGACCCTATCAATGGTCGTATTTCATCCGGCACGTGCTGGTCGTCAAGTGGGCGGATGTCCTGATCGTCACGCTGGTCAACTTCGTGGGAAAGTCGGGTGATTGGTCGCAACATGCCGCGTATCATCAGACTGATCAAACCGATCAACAAGGGAATGAGCACTATCAGTGGCATCACCGTTCTCAGGCCGCCATCGCGCGCAATTTCATCACGCACTGCGGTTTGCTGACCAACCACCAATCGTTGTCCCGTGTTTATGCTGCGCACGAATAAGCGCCATGGCACACGATTAACTGTGGCCGTTTGTAGCCCATCTGCCAGATTGTCCGGCAACGCCAGATGTCCTGATGCCAGTGGATAATGCGAGTTTGCATCACCTAAGGTTTGTACGATGACCTGTGATTCGTCATCTTTCATTTGGCCGACGCTAGCGGGCGTTGGTGTCGCAAGGGGAAGACCACGACTATCGACTAACGCAGCGACTTGCCGCAATTGATCGTCCTGCAAATCATTGGCTTCGCGAAAAGCTGAAATAAATGAAAACACGCCGGCCAGTATGGCCATCACTAAAATCGTCAGTGATAACCATAGCGACAGACGAAATTGCAGCGAGCGGTTCAGTTTTGCTTTGACACCATCCATCCCAACCCCCTGACATTCTTGATCGATGTGGCACCCAACTTTTTGCGAATCGAATGAATCAGAAATTCGACGGCGTTGCTTTCCACTTCTTCATTCCATCCATAGAGCCGGTTCTCCAGCTCTTGCCGCGATAAAATCGCGCCCGGTCGCAGCAACAATGCATGCATCAGCGAAAATTCTCGCGCCGACAGGCGAGTGACGATGCCTTCAACTGTAACCTCTCGCGTACTTGGGTCCAGGCTCAGTGTGCCATTGGTCATGGTCGGGGTGGCGTTACCCGCCTGCCGACGTATCAATGCGCGCATCCGCGCCAGAAGCTCACCCATTTCAAAAGGCTTGACGACATAATCGTCGGCACCCAGATCAAGCCCGCGTATCCGATCATCCACCGCGTCGCGTGCGGTGACAATCAGCACTGGCAACAAATTGCCTTGTTGGCGCAATTGGCGCAACACTTCCAGGCCATCCACACGCGGCAATCCCAGGTCGAGCAACATCAGGTCGTAGGACGCCGTTTGCGTGGCGATCAGCGCGGCTGAGCCGTCATGCGCCCAGTCCACGGCGTAGCTGGCGTCGCGTAAAGCCACTTGAACAGCTTCACCGATCATTCGGTCGTCTTCAACCAGCAATACTCGCATGATGATTCCTTATTGTCAGGACTTATGCCAAATCGCGCCTACTGCGTTGTGCTTTTCTAGCTTGCATACGGTTGTGGTCCGCAGAGATGGTAAGTCCGTTGCAGGGACGGTTTTGCCCAAGTTCCCATCATTAATATAACGAAAAACCAACGCTTTATGTCCGATAATAACTATTCTGCTTTGGTTATTTTATCAACCATCCACGCCGAATGAGCGGCCCGAAGAGCCAGCGATGTATTGCTGTGGCATAACGGAATGTCTGCGCAACATACCATTTTGCCGTCCATAATCCGATTCCGGCACTCACCACCGCGACCACTGCTGCGCCTAGCATGTCTAATGGAAAATGAACGCCGACATAAATTCGCGCCCATGCCACTGGCAACCCCATCAAAGCAAACATCAGACCGATCACGCGGACCCGACGATGGCATATAAAGCTGAATGCCACCGTCCATAACAAGGTCAAATGGTCGCTTGGAAAAGATGAGTCGGCGGCGTGCGGGACAAAGTTATGGCCCAATCCGATCATAAACGGTCTTGGATGCTGCCAGACCAAACCAATTAATTGGCTGAGCAACATGCCGATGATGCCCGATACAGTCGCTTGCAGCATGATTTTTCGCGTTTTCTCTGCACCTGACAACCAGCCCACCAATACCGCAATCGGGATCAGCCAAATCAGTTGTTCAGCACACACTTTGGCAAATATGAGCAACGCGGGAGTGGGATGTGCAGGCGCATTAATGAGCAGAAACAAGCTTTGATTCAATTCTTCCATGGAACCTCAAAAAATAGCACATTAAGGGCAAAGTCAGAAGATTGATCCTAAATGCAAGGATCGATCTCCTTTTGGACTTTGTTTGTTATGTGCCTCTGAGGATAAACACAGAGACTTAGCAGCGACTGAGGGCTTTTAAATAGCCCCACGAGCCCATTTAGCTTAACAATAAGCGTACCGAATGCCGCATTCATGCGCGTACGCTCAAACGATACACAGTAGTTTGCCGATAAGTGCGGCCAGGGCGCAATATCACCGCCTCGGCGTCAGGGCCATTTATTTGGTTGGGGAAAGCTTGCGCCTCAAGGCAGAATCCGTCATGCGTCGCATACGGTAGCGCGCCACGACCTTTGACACCAGCGAGATAATTTCCGCTATAAAACTGGAGCCCCGTTTCGGTCGTCGCGACGGTTAATTCGCGTCCGGAACCGGGATCATAAACATTCGCTACGTCACGTAAAGTGCCAGGTTCAACGCCTGCGTTCCAATGCAAGCAATAGCAATGATCGAACCCACCCGCCAATTCGATTTGGGCATCCGGCCAGGTTAAACGGGGACCAATCGGCGCTGGCTGCCGAAAGTCGAACGTACTGCCCGCCACCTCGGCACGTTCTGTCGGAATCAATTTTGCATCGACTTTTAGAAAATGATCAGCATCAATCGCGAGTAAGTGATCGCCAATACTGCTGCACCCGCCATTCAGATTGAAGTAGGCGTGCGAAGTCAGATTGACCGGCGTCGGTGCGTCCGTGATCGCTTGATAATCAATGGTCAGGCAACCATTGTCATCAAGCTCATAGCGTACCTCCACCTGAAGATTGCCAGGAAAACCGGCTTCGCCTTCTGCCGACGTAAGCGTGAATCGTAACCCGTCTTCCTCCGGATGGGCTTGCCACATAGCCAGATGAAAACCAGCATTGCCGCCATGCAGATGATTGGTACCGTTATTCTGATCGACCAGAAAATCTACTCCGTCAAGCGTGAAGTGGCCATCCGCAATACGATTGGCCCAACGCCCGATCAGACCGCCAAAATAGGTGGGGTTATTAAGATAACCTTGGCTATCTGGATACCCGAGCAAGACATCGGCGATACGATCGTAGCGGTCAGGAGTGTGCCACGAGATCATTGTTGCACCGCGATTGCTGATCACGACGCGCATATCGCGGGCATTTTGTAATGTGTACAGCGTTTCACCGCTGTCGGTCTCGGTGCTGGTGATGGGAAATGGGATCATTGTCGCAGTCATTGGTTACAGTCATTCATCTGGCAAGATCCTCACGGTCAACGCAAAAATAACGAGTGGAACCGTCAAGTGTTATCTTTTAAGTCCCTTCATTCGTCCAGATCGAGACTTAAATTGTACGCAGCATGGTGTAACGCGTCCGATTAAATATATTTAAGCGCGAGTAAAAAACGATAATTATGTGCTCATTTTAATAATTTTTTATATGGGCGTGCCATTGTCAATATTCGACCACACCCTCTTGGATTAACGCAAAAACGTCCCCGCAACGGACTTAAGCAAGCCTAAATAATGCTGACTGTCGCAGCGCGGGTCCTTCAGTATCCCAGTAATATCTGTCGACAAAACCATGGCGAATGGTATGTTAAGCGGTATAGCGCCGCTGGGGCATCTGCCGTCAGTCTCCGTAAAAACAAATAACCACAAGTGACCATATGTTTATAGGTATCGATCTAGGTACATCCGGCGTAAAGGCGATTCTTCTTGATCGCCAGGATAGTCTGCGCGGCAGCATCACCATACCGCTAACGGTTACCCAACCGCAACCATTGTGGCGTGAACAAAATCCAGCAGATTGGTGGCATGCTTGCCAGCAAGCGGTGGATGCATTGCTGGTCGCGGCGGCCAAAGAAGGTATTCGCCCCGCTTCTATTGAAGCGATTGGTCTGACCGGTCAAATGCATGGTGCGACTGTGCTCGATGCCAAAGGCGACGTGTTGCGTCCGGCAATTCTGTGGAATGACGGGCGCTCCTTTGAAGAATGCGCTGAACTGGAACGACGCGTTTCCACCTCGCGCAAACTAACCGGCAATTTGATGATGCCCGGCTTTACCGCGCCAAAATTGTTGTGGCTGGCAAAATACGAGCCTCAACTATTTGACCAGATTGCAATGGTATTACTACCCAAAGACTGGCTTCGCTACCAACTTACCGGTGATTTCGCCAGCGATATGTCGGATGCCGCCGGTACAATGTGGCTTGATGTCGGGCAGCGCGACTGGAGTGATGAATTGCTGGTCGCGACCGGACTCACCCGCAAGCACATGCCCCAACTCTATGAGGGAACCGATATCACCGGAACGTTGCAGCCAGAGTTGGCGCAACGTTGGGGCCTGAAGCAAGTGCCGATCGTGGCCGGTGCGGGTGATAACGCGGCCGGCGCAATTGGTGTTGGCGTGATCAAGCCGGGTCAGGCCATGTTTTCTCTTGGTACTTCGGGCGTCTACTTTGCCGCGAGCGACGGTTTTCATGCCAATCCTGAGCGGGCAGTCCACAGCTTTTGTCACGCGCTACCCAATACCTGGCACTTGATGTCGGTCATGTTATCCGCGGCATCATGCCTCGACTTCACGGCACAACTGACAGGTTACGCCGATGTGCCAGCGCTACTCGCGGCCGCTGAAGTACGTGGCGAAGACAATACCGGTGATGGCACTGGCAATAGCGGCACGCCATTATTTCTGCCCTATCTGAACGGCGAGCGTACACCGCATAACAATCCCGCTGCACAAGGCGTTTTTTTTGGACTCAATGCTAGCACCAAGCCTGCCGATTTGGCCTATTCAACTTTGGAAGGCGTCGGTTTCGGCCTCGCTGATGGTATTGATGCGCTGGAGTCGACAGGGTTGGTATCGACCGATATCACACTTATTGGCGGTGGTTCGCGTAGCGCATTTTGGGTGCAGATGCTGTCTGATATCAGCAACAAGCCGCTCACCCGGCGTCAGGGTGGTGATGTCGGGCCAGCCTTAGGTGCCGCACGATTGGCACGGATTGGTGTCGCGCAGATCAGCGGTGACACCGCTACGCTGAGCGAAATCTGCACAGTCCCTAAAGAGATCGCCATTCATACACCGAATCTTGATCGTCATAACCGTTTTGCAACCCGCAGAAAAAAATTCAACGTGATTTACGAACAGTTGAAATCTGTTTTTTAAGCCAGAATTTGGTGAACGGCTTCGTCCCATTTTTTATCTGAAGTCAGGAAAATGTGAACGGTTATCAAAGAGAAAAAATGAGGTTTTCACATTTTCTCTGTTTTGATAGATGTTGGGCGAAGTCGGCATATATGCCATTAAGGTGCGGTGTTCGCATAGACCCGGTTATTGAAAAAATGGTGTGTGGCAAACCGACCTAACCTTAATAGCTGGCGGTAAGCTAAGGGATTATCACGCATGCAGATGGGTACTCTACAAGCCTATTGTTTGCATAAATAGACATTTCATATCGAATAAAAATGACCGGAAGAAGAGTGAAAAAGTTAAATCAGATCATTGTGTTGAGTGCATTCAGCATATTTTATACCGCAGCTTCAGCCGCAAATTTCTGCGTGGCAGAAGGCTTTAATAGCAACAAACTATGGGAAGTCGTTAAAAAATATTGTGTTGAAACAAAGACGCCTGATCACGTGCAATGCTTAACAGAAAACAAGAATTTCGTAGTATTTAAATCGAATCAGATTCCACCGCATTATCTTTTGATTCCGACGTTAACCGTTACAGGTATTGAATCACCTGAAATGTGGCGCTCTGGTTACCCAGCGTATTTTTCAGAAGCGTGGCGGCAGCGTTATATTGCAGCGGCGCAGTTTGGCAACAAACCAGAACAGGTCGGCATTGCGATTAACTCTGCCTGCAATCGTAGTCAAAATCAGTTACATGTCCACATGAATTGCATCAAGCCATCTGTCACCCAGGAATTGGAAAATATAAAATGGAAAATAAATGAAAAAAAATGGATCAAAATCAAGATTAATAGTCAGCAAAATTATTATGCCAAACGCATGCCAGGCGCAGATATTCCCAATAATCTCATGCAAGATTTTTTAAAATCTTATCCTAGCGCAGCGCATCACCCGGATAGGCAGAGTTTTTTTGCGACCAGCATGCATTATGGAAGCCTTGGAGAACGTGCGGTCGTATTACGTAGCGAGTATCGAAAAACTAATCCTAGCCGTTACCCTGGACATGCTGAAGACTTGCTCACCAGCTGCGCGCCTGTTAGCGATAAATAATTTTTCGTGAAACTTTGTGCAAAAACTTTATCATCGGTGTAATTAATCCACATTTTTTGTTGTATTGATAGGCGGGTGAATGTGGCCTGATCGCAGGTCAACGTATCGATGGAATCGGGCTGTGGATTTTCCCGATTCTGTATCCGTACTTTGAATCATTTCTCTATATTTACTTATTGATAAAAATCAAGCCGGGCAACCTGTCGATGATTGTTACAACGCCTGCGTACAATTATCAAAGGATAATCCCTTCGCAATGAAATCGATGTGTGGTGCTTGCTGTCCCATACCAATTCCAATATGCATTCCGTAAGTGCTTTCGTTTAACAACGAATTAATATTCCACTGAATCGCATCATGTTCCACGCATCCAAAGGCGAATTCGGTGGCAGACATTTCCCTTCTGTCCCGTTCAAACATTCTTTGTAAACACGCTGTCTCGTCTTGTCCCCCCGCGATCAATGACACCAGTTTATTATTTTCAAATGTGACGAGGTTTTTCCCCTGGCTAACCAGTTGCAGTAATCGATCAGCATCCTTGTGACATTTTTTCTTCAATTCGGGATTGTTGGCGAGATAAATTAATCCATCGAATTCCAGGGTGCCAGCGAGAGAAAAACTTGATCGCTCCGATTCCATATTCACTACCGACGCTTCAAACCATTCTGCAATCGAGTAAAACCAACCCCCGGATAATTCGAGATCACAATTCGCGATTTCCAATTCATCACCGAGCGTGCAACGCACGTCCGTCGCGCCACGCTGTATGTGAACAATGTCGCTAACAGAGAATGCCTCGTAGACTTGATTACGATAGTGAATAGCCTTTGCGACATCGACAGCCAGCATCCGTTCCAACGCGTAATCAATACTTGCTATCGAATTGTCAAATTTCGCCACCGCAATATGTGATACGTAGGCGCGGGAAGTATCCCATAACACTTTTAATTTATCGTGGGTTTCATACAACGAGATGATTGCAAAGCATGGTTTCTCAATGCTGAAATCAAATCGATCAAACGCCACCAAATTTCTAAACCCCTGACGTCTTAGCGATTCGTATACCGGCATGCTGTCGTAGAGGCAGGTCAACTCCCTATCCTTCAACGCTTTGAAATAGTCGATAAAATGCATTCTGTTCTCCCCAAAAAATAAAGAGCCCGCAAGCTCTTTATTCTTATTTATTTTTGATTTACCAGTAGGCGTTTTGATTTTTTTTGCGGGTGTCTTTGGAGATTTGTTTGAGTGTTTTTTTCATGATTGTATTCCTTTAAAAATTTTAAAAAAGCGAAAAATTGGCGCGATTGAAAACTAATTCAGTCATCACTTTAGCCTCACGAATAGAGACTTAAGCGAACATAAAGTTCATCGAAATCTTATCTTTTTGAGGGAGGTAAATAGTCGCCGCAAAAACGTATCAGTCGTGCGCGATAATCGTATTATATTTTTGTCGTTTGGTAATTAAGTAATACCCCTAGATCGCCAAATCTGCTGTCCTGAATATTCAAATCCGAGTCTATTATTTGGCACGAAATTCCAAATAAAAAATTAGGGAGATGCGATCTATGGGGCAATCTGTTCAGTTGGATGAGGATCATTTACGGAAGCAAGTAGGGCGGCAGTTTGCGGTGTTATTTAGGTCGTTATTATCACGAATTTTTAAAGTACTGACACCCAGCCGATATCGCGGTCAGAAGTTTTTAACCGGCGCCGTATTGATGACTCTTGCCGGTCTCAGCGGCACAGTCACCAGCGCTCAGGCAACACCCAGCACCACCAGTTACGCCTACGACAAAATGGGCAACGTGACAACGATCACCGATCCGCTAGGCAACGTCACCACCTACCAATACGACAGCCTCAACCGACCGATTCAGCAACGTCTTCCCGCACCGATGGCGGGTGGCGTCGGCCCCACCATCAACGTGCGGTATGACGGGCAAGATCAACCTCGCTCCGTGACCGATCCGCGCAGTCTGGTCACCACCTATGACGTCGATGGTTTTGGCAACCAGACCGCCATCACCAGCCCCGATACCGGCACGACCCTCAAGACTTATGACGAAGCCGGTAACATGGAAACCTCCACCGATGCCCGCGGTAAAACCACGACCTATACGTATGACGTCCTCAATCGGGTCAGCCACATTGCCGACGCCTCGGGCACGGTAGCGCAGTTCGACTATGACGGCGTCAGAACTGGCAACATCCGGTCCGACATCGGTTCCTTAACCCGCATGCGCGACCCGTCCGGTTTCACCACTTATCATCATGATGGTTTTGGGCAATTGCGACAACGTGAACAGACGATCGGTAGCGGTTCCGATGCACAGCAGTTTTCGCTCGCCTACACCTACGCGGTCGGTGGCAATGAACGCGGCCTGACCGGTATTCTCACCTATCCAAGCGGCAACCGAATCCGCTACGAGTACGATGCCACCACATGGCTCATTGGCCTTACTTTGCTGCCGGTCAATGCCCCCGGTTCCGGCATTCCCCTCTTGACGCATATTGACTATCAACCGTTTGGCCCCGTCAACGGCTGGACGTGGGGCAACAGCACCACCGCCGCACCCAACATTGCTGTGCGCACCTTCGACATGGCTGGCCGGATCACCGGTTATCCGCTCGGCAATATTGCGCAGAACGGTACGCAACGGCAACTGGCTTACGATGCTGCCAGCCGGATTATCGGCATGACCCATACCGGCGGTGTTACCAACAAAATTATCCCAAATAGTCTGGATCAACGCTTCAGTTACGACAATCTGGGTCGCGTCATCAGCGTCACCGCCAGCACCGCCGAAGGTGATCACGTCCAGCACTATCACTACGATCAGAGCGGCAACCGCACCCAGACCGTTTTTGATAACCATGATTACGCCAATACGATTGCCGCCAACAGCAACCGCTTAACCGCCACCACCGGTCCTGCACCAGCGCGTGTCAATATCTACGACGCCGCAGGGCACGTACTCAGCGACGGCACGCGCAGCTACCTCTACAACAACACCGGTCGCATGATCAGCGCCACCAACGCGGGCAACACGGTCACCTACACCTACAACGGCAAAGGCCAGCGCACCATAAAACAAGGCCCGGAGACGGTCGTTGCCACCGGCCTCAACAGCTACATCTATGACAAAGCCGGTCATCTGATCGGTGAATACGATGCACACCATCAAGTCATCCAAGAGACCGTCTTTCTGGGCGATATCCCGGTAACCGTCATGCGCCAACGCAGTGGCAACGACGGCAAATCCACCGTCACCGAACTCTTTTATATCTACGCCGATCACGCCAACACGCCCCGGGTCATCACCGATGCACGCGACAACCAGATCGTCTGGCGCTGGGATCACGCCGACCCATTCGGCATCTTGCCACCGCATGAAAACCCAAGCGGACTCGGCAACTTCACCTACAACCCACGCTTCCCCGGCCAGTTGTATGATCGGGAGACGGACCACTTTTATAATTACTATCGGGATTATGATCCGCAGTTGGGACGGTATTTGCAGAGTGACCCGATTGGGTTGGCGGGTGGGATTAATACCTATGGGTATGTGGGTGGGAATCCGGTTTCGTATAGTGATCCGTTTGGGTTAAATCCTGCGACCGCTATTGGTGCCGGAATTGGGACTGCTATATTTCCGGGGCCAGGAACCGTTGTTGGTGCTGTTGTGGGAACCGGAGTCGGCGTTGGTTTGGGTTACTGGGTCAATAGTGTCCTTCAACAAAATAAGCTTCCACCTGGAGCAATTGACGCAATCCCGGGGTCTAAAGAATGGGGCAGAAGAAATGGAGTGGACAACGCCGTTGATATATTTCACGAAATTAAAAAAGGAAATCGAAGAAAACCTGGTTCCAAGGCAGTCGACAACTGCGCAGTAAATCCTAATACTGGTGAAGTGTTTGATGGAAACGGCGAGCATATTGGAGACCTGGGTGATGGTCACTAACAATTTGGAGGAAAAATTCATGACGATATCTGTCACATTAAGATTTACCGGCGATCTTCTGAACCCAGGGGAAATTACCACAATGTTGAATGTTGTCCCTCGTATATCCAGACGCAAAGGCGACCGAAAAATTTCATCCTCCAAAAAAGAAATCATATCGAAATTTGGTCTTTGGACATGGAAGAGTGACGATCCATCTAATACACTAACAATCGACGATCACATCAAATGTCTAAAAGACAGATTTCAGCATGCATACGATTTGCTTCCTAATTTGCCAAATGTAGACAATGCTTGGGTAGATATATGCATTGTGGACAGCGAGGGTGAGGGTGGTGATTCAAGTGTATCGCTTTTATTGAGTAAAGAATCAACAGTCATACTTGGCAATATTGGATTGTCTATAGAGTTCACAATATATAGGTCGATCCCAGAAGACGAATAGCGCGGTTGAGCCAGAATGGGGCAGAGATGATTGTAAGTGCGCGCTCAGTCCGTCTGTACATACGCGCTAAATTTCCCCTGCCATAACCGATGCACGCGGCAACCAGATGGTCTGGCGCTGGGACCAAGGCGATCCGTTCGGCATCTTGCCCCCAAGCGAGAATCCACGCGGAATCGGCAACTTCACCTACAACCCACGCTTCCCCGGCCAGTTGTATGATCGGGAGACTGATCACTTTTATAATTACTAGCGGGATTATGATCCGCAGTTGGGACGGTATTTGCAGAGCGACCCGATTGGGTTGGCGGGTGGGATTAATACGTATGGGTATGTGGGTGGGAATCCGGTTTCATTTGTTGATCCACTGGGCTTGTGGGGGTGGCCCTCAGGCTATATCACTATAGGTGCGGGAGGCGCAGGAAACGTTGGGCCGATCGCCGGAAGTGCTGACTCCGGTATTGCTATTGATACAAAAGGTACCGCTTGTTTTTATACAAATAAATGTTTTGGTGCCGGCTGGAATGCTCCGGTTGGAGGAAGTGTTGGTATTGCGGGTTCTGTTGGTGCCGGCGCCTTGTGTAGTGGCACTTCAAATACTAGCGGGGGCTATATTGGACCACATCAGCTTCAAGGAAATGGTGATGGTGCTTCGTATGGACGATGGCTCTTAGGTCCTTCTGTTGGCATGAGTGCAGGTTATATGCAATGTGAAACGCAGTATTATTGTCTCGGTAAATAGATATGGAAAAATCAATGTCTGAACAAAAAATTATAGCCGTTGGCTTTATTTCATTGCTTATTGCTCTTGCTGGCTTTGCTTTAATGTGGTTTGACATTTGGCTTGATGCAAAACTGATTGTTCAAATTTCCGTACTTGTGGGGGTAGGTGCTGTTGCCGTAGGATTGCTTTTGAGATTAATAGGCTATAAGAATAAGAAAAAAAAGTAGGTACATAGCGGGATTAAAGTTTATGGATGAATGGCCAGCTGATCATAAAAATATCAACCGTGACATAAGCGGCCAGCACACTGAACCGTATTGCTTTTGAAGGCGGAGTCATTATTGGCGATAACGAAGGTAATGGCCGGGCCTCCAGTTGCGTAGGATCAGCGAAACCAAGTAAAAGATAAATTCACAATAAATAGGATGCAGCGCCATGATAATGATCGCACCATTTTTCGATGTATCACTTAGAGTTTTTCATCCGACTATTGACCCTAACGAAATTACAGAGCAACTCTCCCTGATTTCGACTCGCAGTATGAAACGAGGTGATGACCGAAAACACTAACAGGGCATGCATAGGAGGGGGTATATAAAGAATCATATTGGTATTTCCATTATTTGATACCGTCCGACATCGGATTAAGCGATTTCTTAAAGGCGTGTGTGGAACAAATTTCTTCTTACAGTATGCTGTACATAGGATATCAAATGAAGGTGGGCGATCTGAGTTTTACGTACAACTAATGGGAAACGTAAATGCTGGAGACGAGCTTAAATGGGAGTTGCTAAATCCATTAGCAGAATTACGGCTTAACTTGTCCATTGAAATATTTCCTAAAACGTCCAGTTCTGCGAAATGGCTATATCCCAACGTTCTAGAGCAACGTTTATGACGATCTTCGTCGGAGGGCAACATTTTGATGATGAATGAGGGAGTTGCTATGACCATTGAGAAGAAAGTAAAAGTCACATCCGACATGCCATGAGTACATCGCGATTCGTAAAACTATCAATCGCCATTATATTTTCCTCTACATTACTTTATGGGTATGTTTTCTACGCGATGTCTACAGGAGCCGCGTTCAATGCATTTCAGGAATGGTGCATGAGTTCTCAAAGATTAGTTGCCATTGCCGGAAATTTTCAAAAAGTAGAATTACTTCCGTTTGAATCTTTTTTTGAAAAGGATAAAGGACACGTCGGAGTAGCAGGTTTTACTGCACGTATCGTAGGATCAACAAAAACAGTTGACGTCAAAGTCTTAATGACGCGGTCAGGCGATAAGTGGGAAGTTGAACGGATTTTGCTACATGGGAAACGATTGGATACAGAATAATGCTTATCGTTTTTCCGGAAAAATCCGTTCAAGGACCGCAATCCGCCGTCACTGAACTCTTTTATATCTGCGCCGATCATAGCAATACACTCCGCGTCATCACCGACGCCAGTAACAACCAGATGGTCTGGCGCTGGGACCAAGGCGATCCGTTCGGCATCTTGCCACCAAGCGAGAATCCAAGCGGACTCGGCAATTTCACCTACAACCCGCGCTTCCCAGTTGTATGATCGGGAGACGGATCACTTTTATAATTACTATCGGGATTATGATCCGCAGTTGGGGCGGTATTTGCAGAGCGACCCGATTGGGTTGGCGGGTGGGATTAATACGTATGGGTATGTGGGTGGGAATCCGGTTTCGTATAGTGATCCGTTTGGGTTAAATCCCGTTGCTGGCGCTATTGGCGGTGCGGGAATTGGCTCTGCGTTTGGACCGGTTGGTACGGTGGTTGGTGGTGTCGTTGGGGCGGGTGTTGGTGCTTGGGTTGGCTGGAATGTGGTTGGGCCGATGTTTAACGAAAACAATGCCGATGGCCCAGTCGTTTATCCTAACAATCCCGATAGACCAGGCCGTTCTAAATTCAGGCCAATCAACGGAACCCCAGGGAAGCAATGCGATGATGATTCTATATGGGAGCGGGATAAGTCAGGTCATGGAAATCGAGATGGTGACGGTAGCCAATGGAAACGTTGGCCTAATAAGGAAGCTTGGGAAAGAGGCGATACGCCAAACAGTGTTTGGCCTGATGGAAGGGTACGTAAATAAACGATGATTACCGACTTGAATTTTGAAAGCTTGTTCAATCAAGCCCTAAAAAACTGGCCTGATGCAATTGATTTAAGTGCACTTCAATATGCCGAGCCAGATCTGAGCAATTACGCTGTAAAAGGCCTGGGAGTATTAATTGAGGATATTGAAAATACTTATATTGGAATGGATGCGGAAGCTATCACACGTACTTTGCATTACGCACTATCAGACGTAATACACGCCGTAGCAAAATTGGTTTTGAAGTTGGAGCTAACTTCCATACGACCTGAAATTGTCCGTTTGTTTTTTGAAAGGCGATTAATGGATGCCGCTGCGGCCTCAGATTTAAACTGGAAGCCAGAGGACTACGCTTTAGCAGAAGCTTATTTTGCGCAAAATCCACCACACGCAAATAGTCCCGACGCCGTTAGTCGTTAAACGTGAAATAAAAATGAGTCACTAATAATATTCTGGTCGCGGCTTGCAGCTCCGTCCGGCCAAGGTCGGGCCACAAGACCGATATTTTTACATATACGCCGACCGTAGCAATACACCCCGCGTCATCACCGACGCCAGCAACAACCAGATGGTCTGGCGTTGGGATCAGGGCGATCCGTTCGGCATCTTGCCCCCAAGCGAGAATCCACGCGGAATCGGCAACTTCACCTACAACCCACGCTTCCCCGGCCAGTTGTATGATCGGGAGACTGATCACTTTTATAATTACTACCGGGATTATGATCCGCAGTTGGGGCGGTATTTGCAGAGCGACCCGATTGGGTTGGCGGGTGGGATTAATACGTATGGGTATGTGGGTGGGAATCCGGTTTCGTATAGTGATCCGTTTGGGTTAAATCCTGCGACCGCTATTGAGCTTCCCCTGAAATTTAGTTCTCCATAGGTGACGTAAAATAACGTTACATTTGGAAGAAACAGAAATGACTAAAATACCAAAACAGGCATACACGATCGAGTTCAAAGAACTTGCCGTCAAACGGGTAGCTGATGGCCAGCCCATTTCGTTGGTAGTCAAAGAGTTAGGCTTGAGCGACCAGACTTTGCGTAACTGGATTAAAGCTTCTGCGACAGGTAAGCTCAACGGTGCCGGTAACAAGGTGATCACACCAGAGGCCATGGAGTTGTCCCGTCTGCGCGCCGAGGTCGCTCGTCTAAAGCGAGAGAACGAAATCATAAAAAAGGCAGCGGCGTACTTCGCGCGGGATGTTCTGTGAAGTACGCCTGGGTTGAGGCGCAAGGCAAGATCTTTACGTTGGTTGAAATGTGCGCGTATTAGCGGCTTTCGGGCGTGGAAACGGGGCGGTACGCCTACTCGCAAACGCCTGACGGATCACCAGACACTGGCGGTGGTCCGCGGTATTCATACTGAACTCAAAGGTGCTTACGGCAGTCCCCGCATGGTCCGTGAGCTGCGACTGCGCGGTTTCACTGCTGGCAAAGAACGTATCGAGAGGCTCATGCGCGAGAGCGGCATCCGTGCTCGCCATAAACGGCGCTACCGAGCAACTACCGACTCGAAGCACGGCTTGCCAGTAGCGGAAAATCTGCTGGCCCGGGAATTTATGCCAGATGCGCCAAATCAAGTGTGGACTTCGGACATTACCTATCTTTGGACCGATGAAGGCTGGTTGTATCTGGCTATCGTTCTTGATCTGTTTAATCGGGAAGTCATTGGCTGGTCGCTCAAGCCACGCATGACGACCGATATCGTGACGGACGCATTGAAGATGGCATGGTTTCGCAGAAGACCGGCTCCCGGCGTCATGCATCACTCGGATCGTGGCAGTCAGTACGCCAGCTATGCGTTTCAAGAAAAACTCAAAGAATTTGGCATGATCTGCTCGATGAGTCGGAAAGGAAATTGCTGGGACAACGCCCCTACGGAGAGCTGGTTTAACAGCTTTAAGAATGAACGTTATCATGGACTGCGCTACCCAACCCACGCCGACATGAAGGCTGCCAGCTTTGAGTACATTGAAGTTTTTTATAATCGCAAACGGCTACATTCGACGCTTGGCTATCGATCACCAATCCAGCATCTGGAATTATGGGCAAGTGAGCAGGAGAAGGAAAAACTAGCGGTATAAAATCCACCTCATGGACGACGAAATATCGAGGGAAGCTCAGAAAGCCATCAAGCAGCATTTGGCCCGATGGCCGAATTCGAAAGTAGAGGAGTGGATATGAATTTAGATTTTGAAAGTCTGTTCAGGCAAGCCTTAAAAAACTGGCCCAATAAAATTGACTTGAGTACATTGCAATACGCAACATTAGATATTGAAAGCTACACGATAAAAGGACTGGGGAAAATTTCTAATGAGATTAAGGATAAATGTGTAGGTACAAAGATGGAAGTCATCACACGTACTCTGCAAGGCGCACTTTATTCAGTAATCCATGCGACAGCAAAAACAGTTCTTAAATTGGAGTGCTCTTCCATCCGTCCGTCCTGAGGCCGTGCGTTTAGTTTTTGAAAAAAAATTAAGAGAGGCAGCGGCGTCCTCGGATTTAAACTGGAAGCGAGAGGGTTATGCTTTAGCTGAGGCATATTTTTTAAAAAATTCATCTCCCTAGAACATGACGAGTGGGTTTCAAGATGTTGGGAAATGAACATGCGACTAAATTTTGATAGTTTATTAATACAAGCGTTAAAAGAGTGGCCTCATAAATTTGATTTAAGTGTGCTGCAATATGCAAATCCTGACTTGAGTCGCTACACGGCAAAAGGGCTTTCTGACGCCATCGAAGACAGATATATAGGGACCGAAACCGAAGTCATAACGCGTACTCTGCATGGAGCAATTTATTCTGTGGTCCATACCGCTGCAAAAACTGTGGTTCAAGTTGAGTTGTCGTCACTAAGGTCTGAGGCGGGAAGGTTGGTTTTTGAACAGTATTTAAAAAAATCTGCTGTGTCTACGACCTTGAATTGGAGGTCCGAAGATTACAAATTGGCAGAGGACTATTTTGCACAAAATTCTTCTCAAGGAAATAGTCTTGATTCATCTTCCTAAAATGAGATTCTCAAGTGATTGGATCGGTAAGTATATATCGTTAAAAATTTAAAAGAAAAAATAAAAAAGCCGCATCCAACAGGGTACGGCTTTTACTAAATATAAACCCCATCCTTAATATAGTCAATCAGGCTTGCGCCAGCAACGCCACCGGATGTACCTCTTCATCAACAATCATGCCGTTCTCCAGCTTGATACAGCGATCCGCCAGGTGGAAATAGCGGTCGTCGTGGGTGATGGCGAGTACGGCTTTGCCGCGTGCTGCCAACTCTGGCAATAATTCCTGATAGAACACGGCTTTGAACATGGGGTCTTGATCTGCTGCCCATTCATCGAACAGATAAAACGGTCTGTCTTCGAGATAGGCGACAACCAGCGCTAGGCGCTTGCGTTGGCCTTGCGATAGTTCTCGTGTTGAAAAGGCGCCGTTGACGATTTTTACTTTGTGATCTAGATGGAGTTTTGCCAGCAGTGCATTGGCACGGGCGTCCAGATCGCTTGAATCACCTGGTTTTCCGTTGGCGTTGGAACTGATACCAAGCAGCGATTCAAACAAATGAAAGTCTGAGAATACCGCTGAGAAAAGTTGACGGTATTGCGGCCGATTGACGTCGTTAATGATGTGTCCGTTGACGCGTACATCGGCACCTTCTGGCGTATAAAGACCTACTAATAACTTTGCCAGGGTGGTTTTTCCACTACCATTTCCACCGACTAAAAATGTTAATTCACCGGGTTTGAAGGTCAGGTCCATGGGGCCGAACTGGAACATGCCGTCTTCTTTTTCGCGATAGTAGCGATGCGTCAGTCCTCTGATGGATAGTTGTTGGAAGTCGTCAAATGTCGTGGACGTAGTGTCGTTTTCAACGTCTTGGAGTTCCTGCAAAACGTTCTCTATACGGCCGAGCGAGACGCGGGCGGCGTTGAGTGTTGGCAGGTTGTTGAGTACACCATCCAGCGGCACCAGCATGAATAGAAATACGATCACATAACCGGCCAGAACCCTGAAATCGATGACGGCAATTTGACTTGGTAGAAAAATCACTACGCCGAGGAATACGTAGAATAGAAACAAAATCCAGCCGACTCCGACGGCATACGATACGAACGCCTTGGTACGATGCAAGCGCACTGCGTCAATCTCTGGATTCAGTGATTCGTGCATAAAACTGCGGGCGCGTTCGCGATGTAATTTTAGCTCTTTAGCACCGGCGAATAAGGCGTTGAAGTAGCCGAACAGTTTGTCTTGCGCCACGCCAGCAGCTTCTAGCGCCTTGATGGCACGGGCATCGCCGAGTCGATAGCCTAGCGAACCGATGACGACGACTGCGCTTGCCAGGAAGAATACTGGCCATGACAAATAGGCCAGATATCCAAGGCAACCGGCGACGATGGAGCCGTGCATAAGCAGATTGGGTAGGGCGAAGAAAAGCATCGACACATTGGTCGCATCTTCGGTAACGATCGATTGTGCACGCGCTGCACCCAATTTTTCGACATCGCGATAGGACGCGCTGGCGACGCGTTGGGAAATATGTTCGCGCATTTTACTCATCGTGCCTTGACTGAGTTGTGCAAACAGTACGCCACCCAGAATCCGGCTTACCAGCGTCAGCACGGCGAGCCCCGCAAATTTCCAGGCCAGCGGCGTGAGCGCCTCGGGTGTGGCTGTCAGCGCATGGTTGATGAGCGCGACCAGCGACACGCTGGAAAGTCCATTGACGACGCAGGCAATTAACGCTATCGCGAGCGGCCAGCGCGAACGATATAGGAGTGACAGTAAAAGCCGGGTTGCCGGTCGATTTTTTTGGCGCGGTGGAGTCTTCATCGTATTCGCAAAAGTGGGTGTCATTGATTAGACGATTGGGAGGCGAGAATAATTAGCCAGGACTGTCGCAAAATCGCCCCAACTGCGTTGCGCTCTCCTGGCTGGACTAACGTACTGTCGTCGGCGCGCCTTGTTGAGAAGGTTTTGCGTAAATCTTATTAGCGTCTTTTTTTTTCGGGTGAAGGTCATGCTTAAAAAGTGCTGACCCCATTCGTCATCCCATTACAACCGCGAGGTTTGACGGTTATTGACGAATGAAATGACGAGAAGAAAAGACGGTAAGAAATGAGAAATGCGACAGGCGTTGAGCGCCATCTTCCGTATTGGCAAGCAAAATTAGGGGATGCCGACGCGCAATTAGTATTGCCTTATGACCGGCCGCGGCGTTTTCCGCGTTCGCATCAGGTTGTGCGCCATCCTTTTGCGCTGACCGATCTGTTAACTAGTCGGTTGCGTCATTGCCAGCGAGATGGGCGACACAGCCTGGAAGGTACATTTTTATCCGCATTTGCTGCGCTGCTGCATCGATATAGCGGCGAGTCGGCGTTGCGGGTGGCGGTGTCGGGCGCGGAAGATGCATATTTGTCATTAATTCAGCCACTAGGACGGCAGCCGGTATCATCATTATTGGCCGATGTTGACGCAGCATTAAACGATGCGCGGGCGCATCCGTTGCCATTATCGTTGCTCGCTTTACAGCAAAAAAAATGCTTTGCAGATGGGTTGGATGGTGATGAAGACTTGTGTCGGGTCGCTGCTTTTCACCATCCTTTCGGCGAGGAAATGTGGTATTCGAACAACGCGCCACAACTTGAGGGTGCGCCTTTTTTTGACCTAACGCTTGTCACCGAGGAAAGCGCAGATGGCGTGTTAAGCGGTGCGTTCGTGTACGCGGCAGAGTTGTTTTTGCCGTCAACGATTACCCGATTGACCGGCCATTATCTGGCGTTGTTGGAGCAAGTTGCCCAAAATCCGAGTATTACCCTTAATCAATTGGCATTGTTAAGCGATGCAGAACAAGCGCAAATTACGCGCTGGAATGCGGCAGCAGATCAAACAGTTGAAAAACTATTTGTGCCCATCCATACGGCGTTGACTGCGCAAGCCGAGATGTACGGAGACCGCATTGCCCTATGCCATGGCGTAACGACTGTGAGTTGCGATGAATTGAATATTCGCTCAAATAGGCTGGCGCATCGTCTGATCGCCAGCGGGGTAAAAGCCGAGGCACGGGTCGGTGTCAGCATCGAACGTTCTGCCGAGATGATCATCGCGTTGCTGGCGATTCTCAAAGCCGGTGGCGCGTTTGTGCCGCTTGATCCGCGTTATCCGGCTGCACGTTTGTCCTACATGCTCAGTGATGCTGGTGTGCAACATCTGGTCACGCAGCGCGGATTATCGACTGTAGCAATCACGCCCGACTCGATGACCACCTTGTACGTGGAGGACGTGCAAAATGAGGATTCCACGGAATATGATCATCCGCCCGCCGTGTTCATTCATCCGTCGCAAAGCGCCTATTTAATTTATACCTCCGGTTCGACCGGTCAACCGAAAGGGGTCACGGTCGAACACGGACCGCTGGCACGGCATTGTCAGGCCATCGGTGAACGTTATCAGATGAGTGTCGAAGATCGGGTCTTGCATTTTGCCTCGATCAACTTTGATCTGGCGCATGAGTACTGGCTGATGCCGTTACTGTTTGGCGCACGCCTGGTGATTACCGACAACGTGTTATGGAGTCCGGCTGAGACCTGCGCACAACTGGCGCATCACGGCGTGACCGTGGCTGCGTTTCCACCGAGTTATCTGGTGCAACTGGCCGAAGCGGCGCAAGCACGTCAGGATAAGCTGGCTTTGCGGGTACTTGCCTTTGGCGGTGAAGCGCTCTCGCGTGAACACTTCGAACTGGTGCGCACCGTGTTTGCCCCTGCGACCCTGATCAATGGCTACGGTCCGACCGAAACCGTGATTTCGCCGATGCTCTGGATCACGCAACCGGATACCGATCCTGCCGAATGGCAACATAACGCCTATCTACCGATAGGCACGCCGGTCGGTGCACGCTCGGCGTATGTGCTGGATGCGGCGCTCAATGCGCTGCCGGTCGGTGTCGCAGGCGAACTCTATCTGGGCGGCGCGGAACTGGCGCGTGGGTATCACGCGCGCGCAGGGATGACCGCCGAGCGGTTTATCCCTGATCCATTCTGCGCTGGCGGTCGACTGTATCGTACCGGCGACCGCGCCCGTTGGCGCAGCGACGGCAGTGTGGATTATTTGGGGCGATTGGATCATCAGGTTAAATTGCGTGGTGTGCGCATCGAACCGGGCGAAATTGAGGCGCAATTGCTAGCATGTTTTGGTGTGCGGGAAGCGGCGGTATTGGTTCACGGCGAAGGGGGCGATGGGCAACTGGTGGCGTATCTGGTGGCAGAACAAGGCAGTGTGGCACTGGACCGGACGCTACTGAAAGAGCAGCTTCAGCAACGCTTGCCGGATTACATGGTACCTGCCCAATTCATGCTGCTGGACCGCTTGCCGGTGACGGCCAACGGTAAGCTGGATCGTCGCGCGTTACCTGCGCCAACGTGGAAAGGTCGCGCTTATCGTGCGCCGGAAAGCGTTGTTGAGATCAGTCTGGGCGCGATCTGGGCCGAGGTATTAAAACTGGATCGCGTCGGCCTTGATGATCATTTCTTTGAACTGGGCGGGCATTCATTGTTGGCGACTCAAGCGACTGCGCTCATACGCGAACGACTGTTAATTGATATGTCGTTAGCTGATTTTTTTGAACATCCTACCCTTACGCAGTGCGCCGCACATCTGTCCCGACATGTTGGCGCGGCGCGATTGACTGAAGCGGACGATTTGTCCGATATGGACGCGTTGTTGCAAGCCTTGGAGAACTAATTTTATGTCATTTGATAAAGTCGATATTGCGCGCCGTTTTATCGCGCTACCAGTTGCCGCACGCAGTAAATTTTTGCAAGCCCTCGCAGCTAAAGGCATTGATTTTTCTCGTCTTCCTATCGTACCAGCGCCGACGGAGGGTATGTTGCCGCTCTCGTTTGCACAACAGCGTTTATGGTTTCTCGATCAAATGGAGCCGGGTAACACTGCCTATCATATCCCCGCGATGCTGCGCTTGAACGGACGACTGGATCGGGCGGCATTGCAAGCTAGTCTTAATGCTTTGGTTGCGCGCCATGTGGCCTTGCGCACAACGTTTGGCAACACCGCAGTGGGCGACGCGCAGCCCGAGCAAATAATCCACTCTCCATCAGCAGTCATTATTACGGAGTCAGATTTTTCAGCACTTGCTCCATCGGAGCGGATCGTCGAGATGAATCGCGTAGCTAAAGAAGAGACATTAAGGCCATTTAATTTGACAGCAGGACCGCTATTACGCGTGCGACTGATTCGTCTTTCCGATGGCGAGCATCGTTTGCTATTCATTCAGCATCACATCATTTCCGATGGCTGGTCGGTGGAGTTGCTGCTGCGAGAATTCGCGGTCTGTTACCGCGCCTTTTGCGCAGGAGAAAATCCTGTTTTGCCAGCGTTGACGGTGCAATATCCCGACTATGCAATATGGCAGCGGCACTGGCTGGAAGCCGGTGAGCGCGAACGTCAACTGGATTGGTGGCGCGCTACGCTCGGTACTGAGCATCCGGTGCTGACGTTGCCATCCGACCGGCCACGTCCAGCTACGCGTAATTTACACGGCGCACGCCATTCCTTTGCGATAGGCGAGGCGCTGTCGGTCGACTTGCATTTGCTCGCACAGCGCAGTGGCGCGACCCTTTTTATGGTGTTGCTTGCAGCGTTCCAATTGTTGCTGTCGCGTCTGAGTGGTCAGTCTGAGATTCGTGTTGGCGTGTCAACGGCTGGACGTACGCGGCGCGAAATCGAAGGCGTGGTCGGCTTCTTTGTGAATACCCAGGTTTTAGGTACAACAGTCGATGGTGGGCAGCGGTTTGATGATTTTTTGGCGCAGGTAAAGAGCGCCACGCTGGGCGCACAGGCGCATCAGGATTTGCCATTTGATGTGCTGGTGGATGCATTGAAGGTAGAGCGCAGTCTGAGCCACAATCCTTTGGTGCAGGTGAAATTTACCCAGCAGATTGCGTTGCCAGAGGCCATCGCCTTGCCGGGATTGACGGTGCAATTGCTGCCGTTACCGGATCATGCGGCGCGTTTTGATCTGTCGCTGGATGTGACGGATGGCGTGCAAGGCGTTGAGGCGACATTCAGCTACGCGACCGATATGTTCGATGCGGCACGCGTGCTGGGGTTTGCTGAGGCTTACGTCCATTTGTTGAGCGAGATCGTCGCCACGCCAGCATCTCATTTGGCGACGCTGGGATTGCCGACCGATGCAGCCGATTTTTCTTTACAAGGCGAGCGGCTCGATACACAAGATTTTAATATTATGGATGCGTGGGCGCACAGCGTAGCGGTTAACCCGGATGCACGGGCTTTGCAATATCAGGTTCAACAAAAGATCGGTCAGCAAACAAGCGACCAGCACACAAGCGAAGGCATCAGCTTTTCTGAATTGGATGCAGCGTCTAACCGTCTGGCGCATTATTTGATAAGCCAGATAACGGTCCATGGAGCCGAGTTGCGCGTGGCAGTATGCGCAGCGCGCTCACCTGAACTGGTACTCGGTTTGCTGGCGGTATTGAAGGCCGGTGGGGCGTACCTTCCCATTGATCCGACTTTGCCAACCGAACGGATCGCCTTTTTGCTGGCAGACGCCGGCGTGCAGTGCGTGCTCGGCGATACCGACGGTACTATTGCCGCGGGCGCAACTGGGGCGAGTGTCATTTCTCTCAGCGCCGACGCGGTATGGTCGACATTTGATGCGACGCCATTAACCTATCGTCCAGACCCGCTTGCCGCTGCTTATTTGATCTATACCTCCGGTTCTACCGGTCGTCCGAAAGGCGTCATAGTTACCCACGGTGCGTTGGCCGATTACGTGTGCGGGATGCTTTCTCGTTTAACGTTGTTGCTGGGGGAAAGCATGGCGATGATATCGACGGTCGCTGCCGATCTTGGTCATACCGTGCTGTTTGGCGCACTGTGTTCAGGACGATTGTTGCATCTGATTTCAACGGATTGTGTGGCCGATCCCGACCGCTTTGCCGCTTACATGGCTACGCATCAGGTTGGCGTGTTAAAGATTGTGCCGGGTCATCTGCAAGGCCTGTTGCAAGCGGCTACATCAGCTGATGTTTTGCCACGCCATGCGCTGATTCTGGGTGGCGAAGCGTTGTCCTCGAGTTTATGCGAGACGGTGCATCGATTGCGGCCGACTTGCCGCGTGATTAATCATTATGGTCCGACTGAAACGACTGTTGGTATTCTGACGCAAGAAGTGTCATTCGAACAGGCGGCCAGACCGGCGGCGTCCATCAATGTCCCCATCGGCGTTCCGTTGCCAAATGCCGAGGCTTTGGTGCTCGACGTTAATCTTAATCCTGTTCCGTTGGGTTCAGTCGGTGAACTTTATCTCGGTGGCGCGGGACTGGCGCGTGGTTATCTGGGTCGTGCAGACTTGACCGCAGAACGCTTTGTACCGCATCCATTCGCCGATGGCGCACGGCTTTATCGATCCGGCGACCGGGTCCGTTTATTGGCGAGCGGTGTAATTGAGTTTCTTGGTCGTATCGATGATCAGGTCAAAATTCGTGGGTATCGGATCGAGCTGTCGGAAGTCGCAGAGGCGTTGCGCTCACTGCCAGATGTCGCTGCTGCCGAAGTGATTATCACGGTGATTAACGATGATGAAAGTCGGCATCAGTTGATTGGCTATCTGGTGGTCGATGAAGGCAAGGTGCTGGATATTGTTGCAATCAGAAATCTACTGGCACAACGTCTTCCGGACTACATGGTTCCGGCGCATCTGGTCATATTGGAGCGCATGCCGTTGACGGCTAACGGTAAGTTTGATCGCAAAGCGCTGCCGAAAATAAACCCTCAGAATAGTTCTGAAACGTCAGCCATGTCCACGGCCGAAGGTATGCTGGCAGCGATCTGGAAGGCAGTATTAAACATTGAAGAAGTCGGATTAAATGATAATTTTTTTGCGCTTGGTGGCGATTCGATTCTGAGCTTGCAGATCATCGCTCGCGCACGAAAGCAAGGCATACGGTTAACCCCTAAGCAGCTATTCGAACATCAGACAATCGGAAGACTCGCTGCGCAGATACAGTTGTCAGCGCCGCCACCGCCGTCACCATTGATGAGTGATAACGAACAAGCCCTGATTGCTATCTGGAAGACAGTTCTTGGGATTGATCAGGTGCGACTGGATGATAATTTCTTCGCGCTGGGCGGCGATTCTATTCTCAGTTTGCAGATCATTGCAAGGGCGCGAAAACAGGGCCTGAAATTGACACCGAAGCAGTTGTTTGCAAATCAAACTGTGGCGACGTTGGCACACGCAGCTTTGCCGCTGGTGGCGATCGCTGCGGCGCCTGTGTCCCTGGCTGAGGCCGCTCCAGTTGCGGGTCGAAGTTTGCTGCTGACGCCGGTACAAGAACATTTTTTCACACTGAACATCGCAAACGCCAATCACTGGAATCAGGCGCTACGTTTTAATGTGAGTGAAGTGCTCAATCCAAATCTGTTTAATAAGGCGTTAAAAGCGGTCCTTGCGCTGCATGCTTCCTTGCGTTGTGCCTATGAACGCACAGCAGATGGCAAATGGCGCGCAAAATTAGTATCGGATGGTGTGATGGATGACGCGCTATGGTTGCGTCATTTTACCGATGACGCGCAGCTTGAATCTCTCTGCGATCAAGTCAATAAGAGTCTGGATATCCATGCCGGACAACTGTTTCGGTCGATGCTTGCCGAGCATTCCGACGGTACACAAACAGTGTTTATGGCGATTCATCACTTGGCTGTGGATGGCGTGTCCTGGCGTATTCTGCTAGAAGATATTAATGTCGCTTACCGACAACTGGTTGCCGGTGAGTCGGTTCGACTGACTCCGCCGGAAACCTCCGGCGCCGAATGGGCCGAGCGCCTGACCGATTATGCGCAGGGTAAAGAATTGGCGGCCGAGTTGCCCTACTGGCTGGCGCTGGCCGATTGTTCTCGTATTGCATTGCCGCAAGATAAGGTCAATGGCGCAAGCCGCGTGGCCGATGGCGCGCAGAGCGTGGTGACACTTAACCGCGAACTGACGCGCAAGCTATTAAAGGATGCGCCAGCCGCTTATCGGACACAGGTGAATGATCTTTTATTGACCGCGCTTGGTCGGGTGTTGTGTTGCTTTACCGGCGCGCCCGAGGTGTTAGTTGAGCTGGAAGGGCATGGGCGTGAAGCGCTATTTGATGACGTGGATTTGTCGCGGTCTGTGGGATGGTTTTCTAGTCACTTTCCGGTGCGCTTGATGGCAGAAGGTGATGCTGACGCCGCAATTCGTTCGGTCAAAGAAACATTGCGCAATGTGCCAAATAAAGGAATCGGTTTTGGACTGCTAAAAAGCCTGTCAAGCCCCGACGACCGCGCACAAATCGCGGCACTGCCAAAGCCGCGTGTCACCTTCAATTATCTTGGACAGTTTGACTCCGGCGCTGTGCAAGACGCGCTGCTTCGGCCGGTATTTGGCAAATCGGGAATGGAGCGCGACGGTAGTGGGCCCTTAACCAACTGGCTGGCAATTCATGGACAGGTTTCGGATGGTGAACTGGCTCTTACGTGGGTCTTCAGCCGAGAGATGTTCGATGCCGCGACGATTGATCGTTTAGCCGAGGATTATCGCGTCGAACTGATTGCATTGATTGAACACTGTTGCCTGCCAGCATCGGGCGGTATCACGGTGTCTGACTTTCCGTTAGCTGCTTTGACACCGAGCGAGTTGAAACACCTTCCCGGATTAGCGCGAGAAATCGACGACATTTATCCGGCGACACCGTTGCAACAAGGGCTGTTATTCCACGCATTGTTAGCCCCGGAAGAATTGGCTTACGTGAATCAGTTATCCATGACCCTGACGGATCCAGATGCTGACCGACTGGCCGCGGCGTGGCAGTCGGCGGTAGATAACCACGCTATTTTACGAACGGGATTCTGGCATGATGGTATTGAGAAGCCGCAACAGGTAGTGCACCGCACCGCGCGTTTGGTGATGGATCGCTATGACTGGCGAACAGATAACGCGGATCAAAAGGCGGCGCTGGCCGGTTTAAGCGAGCGCGAGCGTCAGCAACCGTTCGATCTGGCGCGTCCTCCGCTGATGCGACTGGCTTTGGTGCGGTTGACCGACAGCCAGTATCGGTTAATCTGGACCCGCCACCATTTATTACTGGATGGTTGGAGTACAGCGCAATTATGGGCAGAAGTGGTGCGTCACTACGCTGGTTCGCCAGTACAAGGCGCAGGGCGATCCAACTATCGGGATTATATCGCTTACTTAGCGGGACAAGATATCGCCGCCACCCGCGAGTTTTGGCAAAGCCGTTTTGTTACGCTCGATGAGCCGACGCGTTTGGCTGGCGCTTTTTCTGCTAAAGCTTCTGGCCTCGGTTACGGCACGTTATCACTTGATTGGAGCGCTACCGATACCACACGTTTACAACAGTTTGCACGTGAAACCCGGATTACATTTAATACGCTCATTCAAGGCGCGTGGAGTTTGTTGCTGCAACGTTACACCGGTAAGTCTACGGTCGCTTTTGGCGTAACTGTCGCCGGTCGTCCGGCTGAATTGGTTGATGTAGATCGGGTCCTTGGTTTGTTCATTAATACGCTGCCGTTGGTTGTTACGCCGTCCGCAGCCGTATCGGTGGAGGATTGGTTAGCTGCTTTACAGGCCGATAATCTGGTGATGCGTGAACATCAGCACACGCCTTTGTTTGACATTCAGCGATGGGCGGGATGGGCGGGACAAGCATTGTTCGATAGTCTGATCGTGTTCGAGAACTATCCCGTAGCGCGAGAGTGGACCGAGCAGGATGTTAATTCACGTTTTCCTTCGTTACGCTTTAGTGATTTGGTGAATGTCGAATCAACCAGCTATCCGCTCACCTTAGTGGTCAATAATGCGCAAACGCTGTCGGTCGAATATGGTTTTGATCGCACGATGTTTGGAGAGAATGAGATACGTCAGTTACATGCGCACTTTGTCGTGCTGCTGGATAATTTGATGCAAGATGCCAAGCGGCCTTTGGGCAGAGTGACCATGCCAACTTATGCCGAGCACAAACAATTAGTCGCATGGAATGCAACTGATACAGAATACGCTGACGCAACGCCGGTGCATCGTTTGTTCGAACAGCAGGCTGCATTGCAACCGGCGGCTATCGCGTTATTGTTTGGCGATGCAACGATGGATTATCGTGCGCTGGATCAACAGGCCAATCAACTGGCGCATCGATTAATTAGCTTGGGTGTGCGACCAGATGATCGCGTTGCCGTTTGCCTTGAGCGCTCGTTTGGATTGGTTGTTGCATTACTGGCGGTGCTGAAAGCGGGTGCGGCGTACGTGCCGATTGATCCGGATTATCCGGCTGAGCGGCGTACATATATGTTGGAGGATGCCGCGCCGACTTTGGTATTGACCCAGCATCAATGGAGCGAGGCACAAAGTGATGCCGAAGTTGCGATTATCGATGTACCGCAAATTGCGCAGACTGCTGCTCACCTGTTTTATGTCGATGTCGAGGATGTGTCGAACGAGCCGACCCAACGACCCGATGTGGACGTGCATGCAGAGCAACTGGCTTACCTGATTTATACCTCAGGATCGACCGGACAGCCCAAGGGGGTGGGCAACAGTCATGGCGCTTTGCGCAATCGTTTATCGTGGATGCAGGACTCCTATGGTTTGAATGCTACCGATACAGTGTTGCAAAAGACGCCTTTTAGCTTTGACGTATCAGTATGGGAATTTTTTTGGCCGCTCATGACCGGTGCGCGTCTTGCTATCGCGGCCCCGGGCGAACATCGCGATCCGGCCAAGCTGGTTGCGCGGATTGCGCAACATGCCGTCACGACCTTACATTTTGTGCCGTCGATGCTACAAGCTTTTGTGACGCACATTGCGCTGGAGAGTGGGCCGGTGTGTGTGTCGAACTGTGCGACTCTGCGGCGTATCGTTGCTAGTGGCGAAGCGCTATCGGCTGAACTGGCTGTGCGCACGCAAGAATATTTGCCGCACGCAACGTTGGTTAACTTGTATGGTCCAACCGAGGCATCCATCGATGTCACGCATCATCTTTGTGTGAGCGAACACGGTGCATCGGTCCCCATTGGACGTCCTATCGCGAATACGCAAATTCATATTCTGGATGATGCACTTAACCCGCTGCCGCCCGGTGTTGCTGGAGAACTCTATATCGGTGGCGTTGGATTGGCGCGCGGTTATCACGCACGTCCTGCGCTCACGGCAGAGCGTTTTGTACCAGATCCTTTTCGAATTGGTGCGCGCCTGTATCGGTCCGGCGACCTTGCGCGTTGGCGGGATGATGGGGTAATCGAGTATCTCGGTCGACTTGACCATCAGGTGAAGTTGCGGGGTTTGCGGATTGAATTGGGCGAAATTGAGGCGCTGTTGTTAATGCATTCTTCTGTGGCAGAAGCGGTAGTGGTGGCGCATGGCGGTGAGCAGTTGATTGGGTATGTCGTACGCCATGATGGCGTGCTCCGTGAGGAAGTAGTGTCGATCGCGCTTCTGGAATATCTGGGACAGCATCTGCCTGCATTTATGGTGCCAGCACAACTGGTGACGCTGGCAAAGATGCCGCTGACACCAAACGGTAAGTTAGACCGTAAAGCGCTACCGGATCCGATCTGGCAGAGTGTTGATGACGAAGCGCCGATCTCTGAAATCGAGCAACACATCGCCGCGATCTGGCGTGATGTGTTGGGTGTTAAGGCAATCGGGCGAGCTGATAATTTCTTTGGTCTGGGTGGACATTCGTTGTTGGCGACGCAAGTGATATCACGACTCAAGGCAGAGCTTCAGGTCAGCGTGCCGTTACGTCGCGTATTCGAAGCCGCGACACTGGCGGGTTTTGCCGAGGTGGTAGATCAGGCCCGGAATGGTGCATTGAATGATAGCAAGCTGGATGCACTGGATGCACTGTTTGGCGAAATGGAGGGACTATGAATCAGGACCGCTTACTGGCACTTGCACGCCGGTTCGCTGATCTCGCCCCGGCGCAGCGCTCGGTATTTTTGCAGCGGTTAGCGGATCAAAATATTGACTTTAGTCTGTTGCCAATTCCGCCCCGTACCCAGGCCGAAGCGGGCATCGCTTTACCGGCCTCTTTCGCACAGGCGCGGTTGTGGTTCTTGTGGCAAATGGACCCTGAAAGCCCGGCTTACAATATGGCCGGACGGCTACGACTCGTCGGCGAATTAAACGTGGCGGCGCTGACCGCCAGCGTACAGTCTTTGTTGGCTCGGCATGAGGGATTGCGCACCACGTTTTTAGCTGGATCTGACGGTGCAGCGCTACAAAAGGTGCATCCGGTAGCGTCGCTGGACCTGCGCCATGTCGATTTGCAGCACCTGTCTGAGATGGAACGGGAAAGCGCAGCCAAGGCTGAGGCCTTGCGTCCGTTTGATCTGGCAAGCGGGCCACTCTTGCGCGTGATGCTGATTCGATGCAATAGCAACACCCACTGTTTATTACTGACGGTTCACCATATTGTTTCCGATGGCTGGTCTGCTGAAGTGATGTTGCGTGAATTGGCTGAAGGCTATCGGCTTAATGTCAGTGTTGATTTTGACGTTGCTGTTGCAATAGCTTTACCCGAGAAATTATTCATTCAATATCCCGATTTTGCACTCTGGCAGCGGCGCTGGCTGGAAGCGGGAGAAGCCGAGCGTCAGCGTAATTGGTGGCGTAAGACTTTGGGAGATGATCATCCGGTGCTGGCTTTGCCAACAGATCGGCAACGTCCGGCAATCCCGTCGTCACAAGGTGCGCGCCAATTTTTTACGTTAACACCGCAGGTAACAGAGCAGTTACGGACGCTCGCCCGAGGGCAGGGTGTAACGTTATTCATGGTATTGCTTGCCAGCTTTAAAGCGCTTTTGTACCGCTATAGTGGGCAGGATGATATCCGCGTTGGCGTACCCGCTGCTGGACGAAACCGGATTGAAACCGAGGGATTGATTGGGTTTTTTATTAACACTTTAGTGGTGCGGTCTCGTCCATCGGGACAGAAAACGTTTGCGGAGTTGCTGTTGGAACTGAAGGACGCATTGCTGGGTGCTGAGGCGCATCAGGATTTGCCATTCGAGCAATTGGTCGAAGCGCTGCAGGATGTGCGTAGTACAAGCCATCATCCGTTATTCCAGGTAATGGCGAATCACCAGACTCGTGGTGCAACGCCGCAGTGGGATGGCTTGGTTGTCGATGAGGTGTCGGAAGGTAATCCAGTTGCCAAATTTGACCTAACGTTGACAACCGAGGAAAGCGCAGATGGCGTGTTAAGCGGTGCGTTCGTGTACGCGGCAGAGTTGTTTTTGCCGTCAACGATTACCCGATTGACCGGCCATTATTTGGGCTTGCTCGAGCAAGTCGCCCAAAGTCCGAGTATTACCCTTAATCAATTGGCATTGTTAAGCGATGCAGAACAAGCGCAAATTACGCGCTGGAATGCGGCAGCAGATCAAACAGTTGAAAAACTATTTGTGCCCATCCATACGGCGTTGACTGCGCAAGCCGAGATGTACGGAGACCGCATTGCCCTATGCCATGGCGTAACGACTGTGAGTTTCGATGAATTGAATGTTCGCTCAAATAGGCTGGCGCATCGTCTGATCGCCAGCGGGGTAAAAGCCGAGGTACGGGTCGGTGTCAGCATCGAACGTTCTGCCGAGATGATCATCGCGTTGCTGGCGATTCTCAAAGCCGGTGGCGCGTTTGTGCCGCTTGATCCGCGTTATCCGGCTGCACGTTTGTCCTACATGCTCAGTGATGCTGGTGTGCAACATCTGGTCACGCAGCGCGGATTATCGACGAGCGCAATCACGACCAAGACGATGACCACCTTGTACGTGGAGGACGTGCAAAATGAGGATTCCACGGAATATGATCATCCGCCCGCCGTGGTCATTCATCCGTCGCAAAGCGCCTATTTAATTTATACCTCCGGTTCGACCGGTCAGCCGAAAGGGGTCACGGTCGAACACGGACCGCTGGCACGGCATTGTCAGGCCATCGGTGAACGTTATCAGATGAGTGTCGAAGATCGGGTCTTGCATTTTGCCTCGATCAACTTTGATCTGGCGCATGAGTACTGGTTGATGCCGTTACTGTTTGGCGCACGCCTGGTGATTACCGACAACGTGTTATGGAGTCCGGCTGAGACCTGCGCACAACTGGCGCATCACGGCGTGACCGTGGCTGCGTTTCCACCGAGTTATCTGGTGCAACTGGCCGAAGCGGCGCAAGCACGTCAGGATAAGCTGGCTTTGCGGGTACTTGCCTTTGGCGGTGAAGCGCTCTCGCGTGAACACTTCGAACTGGTGCGCACCGTGTTTGCCCCCGCGACCCTGATCAATGGCTACGGTCCGACCGAAACCGTGATTTCGCCGATGCTCTGGATCACGCAACCGGATACCGATCCTGCCGAATGGCAACATAACGCCTATCTACCGATAGGCACGCCGGTCGGTGCACGCTCGGCGTATGTGCTGGATGCCGCGCTCAATGCGCTGCCGGTCGGTGTCGCAGGCGAACTCTATCTGGGCGGCGCGGAACTGGCGCGTGGGTATCACGCGCGCGCAGGGATGACCGCCGAGCGGTTTATCCCTGATCCATTCTGCGCTGGCGGTCGACTGTATCGTACCGGCGACCGCGCCCGTTGGCGCAGCGACGGCAGTGTGGATTATTTGGGGCGATTGGATCATCAGGTTAAATTGCGTGGTGTGCGCATCGAACCGGGCGAAATTGAGGCGCAATTGCTAGCATGTTTGGGTGTGCGGGAAGCGGCGGTATTGGTCCACGGCGACGGGGGCGATGGGCAACTGGTGGCTTATCTGGTGGCGGAAGAAAGCGGTGCACCATTGGATCGGACGTTACTGAAATCTCAGCTTCAGCAACGTTTGCCGGATTACATGGTACCGGCCCAATTCATGCTGCTGGACCGCTTGCCGGTGACGGCCAACGGCAAGCTGGATCGTCGCGCGTTACCTGCGCCAACGTGGAAAGGTCGCGCTTATCGTGCGCCGGAAAGCGTTGTTGAGATCAGTCTGGGCGCGATCTGGGCCGAGGTATTAAAACTGGATCGCGTCGGCCTTGATGATCATTTCTTTGAACTGGGCGGGCATTCATTGTTGGCGACTCAGATGTGCGCGCGCATTCAGCGTCGGCTGGGTTTGGTCGTGCCGCTCAGATACCTTTTTCAAACGCCAGTCTTAAGCGAATTTTCAGCGCGTGTAGCGACCGAATGCAGAAGTGCCGAGTTAGCGCTGATACCCAAGCGTCCTCCCGAAGCGTCGGTGCCTTTATCATTTGCGCAGCAAGGGTTGTGGTTGCTCTGGCTTGCTGATCCAGAAGATGCGGGCTACAACATTTATAGTGCGCTGCGATTCCGTGGTGCGCTTGACTACGATACATTGCAGGCCAGTTTTGATGCATTAGTCGCACGCCATGTGGTGCTACGGACCACGTTCATGCAAGGAAAAAATGATTCTGTGTTGCAGCGGATTCATCCGCCTGCGCCGGTTCAGATGACGCTGGTTGATCTCTCGCATTGGGCAGATGCTGAGCGCGAGACAGAAGCACAACGGTTAGCTGAAGTCGAATCTTTGCGGCCATTTCATTTAGAAAATGGACCACTATTGCGAGTGCAATTAATACAGATGGCGGCGGCTGATCATATCTTGCTGTTGTCGATCCATCACATTGTTGCTGACGGTTGGTCGATAGGGTTAATTTTCAATGAGTTGATGGCGCTTTATCGTGGTTTTCATGATCACCAAAGCATCGCACTGCCGCCAATGAAACTTGATTATGCTGACTACGCTTTTTGGCAACGGCTGCCAACCGTCGCCAATTCCGACGCTGCGACACGGGATGCGACTGACCGCGCTTATTGGCGGCAACAACTCAATGCTATAAAGCCGCTTAACTTACCACGCCCACAAAAGAGGGTGCAATTGCCCGGGATGCGTGGCGAGCAGCTTTTATTTACGTTGGAATCTAATCTGATTAGCCGTGCACGCGATGTGGCGCAACGCAACGGTGCGACTTTGTCGATGCTGTTACAGGCGACATTTCATGCCTTGTTATATCGGCATACCGGTCAGGCAGATCATTGCATCGGTATTCTTGCAGCCAATCGTGATCGTATCGACATTGAGCCGGTAGTCGGCCTGTTTCTTAACGCTCTGACGCTGCGCGCACAAATTGATCCGAAGCTCGGGTTTTCTAGCTTATTGGGCGCAGTGAAAGAAACACATTTAGCGGCACAAATGCACGTTGGTCTGCCTTTTTCCTCATTGGTAGAAGACTTATCGCCAGTTCGGGAGGCCGGTAGAAATCCATTATTTCAGGTTCTTTACAATTTTCTACGTCCTGATTTTGAGAGTCTTTCCGGTTTGCCGGGAATGCAGATTGATGACTTTCCCGTACCACGGCGGACGGTGGTTTTTGATCTCGAATTGGATGTCGTCGAGGATGTGCATGGCGCAGTGTGTGGGGCTTTTTCGTACGCAGTTGAACGGATCGATGCAACGTTTGTAACAGCGCTGCGGGATGATTATTCCACTTTGCTTGCCGCGCTGCTGGATGCGCCCGACTTGCCAATTGCCGGGATCGTAAAGCCCATCATGAATCCTGCGAACGGTCAAAAAATCACCCCCGTTATTGATGTCTCCATAGCGCCTATCGTTCTGCCTTTGTATCCCGAATGGGAATCCATATTGACACAAGTGTGGATTGAAACGCTGGGTGTCGCCGCAGTCGCGCGAGATGATAATTTTTTTGCTTTGGGGGGAAGTTCATTGCTTTGCCTCACAGTGTTGGCGCAATCAAATCGGTTTGGACTTGGACTTGGACTTAGTCTTGCCGATTTATTTCTTCATCAGACGATTGCACAACTTGCAGCGGCAAAGGGAGCATCGCTTCCGTGTGCTACCAAACCGCACACTCGCACTATTGTGCCGCGCCAAACATCTAAGGAAATGTCTTGAACAAAAACAACGCAACCATACCCCGCACTGCTGACTGTTTCGACATTGTTTTGAATGATGGGCCGCGTGTGAAAGTCTTACTTGACGGACAGGCGCTTGAAGTATGGCTTGACGATGCGCCTTCGTTGCGACTGTTGCTAGGCGGAACTGACAGTGCCACGCGCAGTGCAATGATTATTGGTTTGAATACCACGGATGCGGTGGGATTGCGGCTGGCAATACTTGGTGCGTTAAATTTTCTGTTCGCGACAGATGTAATGGTTGACACATTGAAGCTGGATTTCTCGGATTATCAGCAAGCCTTGTCGTCGCTGTTGCGAAGTGGTCTTGCCGTCGTTGATCTCAACGGGCAGGTTTTGTTCACACGAGACGCGTTTGTTCAGCAGCCGGATTTATGGCTTCAAGTTGAATCCAGTGCGGCGTATCCACTTGCTTATGTGATCAGCAACGGCAAACGTCATCCACGCCGTCCACCGAACAATCCAAAAACGGTTTATCGACGCTTTATTCCTTGGCTGAATCAATGGCTAACATTGCGTACTTTGGATCTTGATACCGATCTCGATAGTTTTCACGCCTGGATGAATAATCCGCGTGTGGCAAAATTTTGGGAAGAGGATGGTGCAATTGAAAAGCACCGTGCGTTTATCATCAACGCATTGGCTGATCCGCACGTACATCCGCTGATTGGTTGTCTGGACGATAAGCCCTTTGGCTATTTTGAAGTGTATTGGGCAAAAGAGGATCGTATTGCGCCCTTTTATAATGCGACAGATTATGACCGTGGCTTACATATGCTGGTTGGTGAGGAATGGGCGCGTGGTCCGCACTTCATTTCGGCATGGCTGAACTCGCTCGTACATTATGTGATGCTGGACGATCCACGTACGCAATTAATAGTGTGCGAACCCCGCGCCGACAACGTTCGCATGATCGACTATCTACGGCAAACCGGTTTCGCTTTTCATCGTGAGTTCGACTTTCCACATAAACGTGCCGCGTTGTTAATACTTGAACGCGAGGTATTCTCTCAAGGACCGTGGATAACGGACTGACTTGAGGTTGTTCACAGTAAGGCGTTAGCAGAGATTAATAGTAGTTCTGGGCAAGTCTTAGTGGGTGTTGAGATGTGAGGTCAGTAGATCAGGTTAGTGCAAACTGAATCACATCCACTATGAATGCTGTTGCTGTTGCTGTTGCTGTTGCTGTTGCTGTTGTATTTTTTTTTTTGACCTACCCCGTCATTGGCACTGCCAAGCTTTTCAGTTGTCAGTCGGGTTGGGAAACATGTTTGAGCCGCAGGCGAGTTGGTTTCTCAACCCGACTGACAACTGAAATGCTTGGGGACCCGACCAAAGGGAGGGCAGCGCCTCTGCGGTCGCCTTCTTTTTGGTTACTTTTACTTGGCGAAGCAAGAAAAAGTGACTGGCTGTCGGGCCACCCCCGACCAGCATCCACGGAGCACTAACCGTTCCAGATATTGATGAACCGAACCGCAGAAATAACACCCAACCCAACCTCAATGTGAATGAATCTCACTCTCGTCTATAAATATTTGCATCGTTCGTTCGTCATGTTTGATATCGGCAGGATGTGCGTGGCATAACGTGCGTCTTTCTCCCATTTCCGGCAAGAGGTTGAACATGCGTATTTCTGCTATTGAGCACGACTTTATCGGCGTTGGTTTCGGCCCGTCAAATTTGGCAATTGCAGTCGCCATCGAGGAACAAATACAACACGGTAAGAAGGCTCTGGATTATTGCTGCATTGAGAAAAAGCCTGCGTTTATCTGGCATGGCAGCATGTTGCTGGAAGGCAGTGATATGCAGATATCTTTCCTAAAAGATCTGGCGACATTGCGCGATCCGACCAGTCGTTTTACTTTTATTAACTACTTGCATGAAAAAGGCAGATTGAGGGAATTTATCAACCTCAAGAGTTTTTTCCCGTCGCGTATTGAATATAACGATTACCTCCGCTGGGCGGCAAGTCACTTTGATCATCGGTGCCGTTACGGCGAGGAAGTGGTGGATATTGAACCCGTGAAAGAGGGCGGAAAGGTAACGCGGTTGCAGGTCCATTCGCTGGATGCCAGCGGTCGCGCGCATACGCGGTTGGCGAGAAATGTAGTATTTGGCATTGGCGGCGTACCAAGTATTCCTGAGGCTTTTGATGGTGTGCGCGATGATCGGGTATTTCATGCGGCGTATTATCTTGAGCGAATCGAGGCACTAGTTCAGCGTAACGCCACACCACGCCGAATCGCGGTGATCGGTGGTGGTCAGAGCGGCGCTGAAATATTCATGGATCTGGTGTCGCGCTTTAGCGATGTCGAGGTCACGCTGATCACGCGTGGCGAGGCGTTGATGCCTTCCGATGATAGCCCTTTTGTGAATGAAATTTTCAGTCCGGAATTCACCGATCTTATCTATCACCAGCCGGAGGAGTTACGCCGCGCCACCCTTGAAAAATACCGCAGTACAAATTATTCGGTGGTTGATCTCGATTTAATCGAAAAAATTTACATGTTGCTCTATCAACAGCAGGTAAGCGGCAATAAGCGTCATGCGCTGTTGCCGGGCCGTGATGTGAGCGAGGTGCGCCTCGGTAGTAGTGGCGTCGAGTTAGCCCTATGTAAACGGGATAGCAGCGAGACTGAGCCAATTCAATTTGACGCGGTAGTGATGGCAACAGGATATCGTCGCGACGATCACAAACGGCTTCTCGGCAGCTTGGAAAGCTATATCGATGGATATGACGTGGAGCGTGATTATCGCTTGCGTACCAAGGGTGATTTCTTACCCAAAATTTATCTGCAAGGATGTTGCGAAGATAGCCATGGTCTAAGCGATACCTTGCTGTCGGTACTGGCCGTGCGATCAGTCGAAATTCTGGAATCTCTTCGAGATGATCGGATTCTTTTAAATAAACAGAATAAAAGTATTCAACAAAATACCGGCGGCCAACGTTGCTGCCCGGTCGAAAAGTTAAGTCCGGCATTTCGCGTCGCGATTTAAATCAAGGTTGGGGATTGGGAGATCCTTTTGCTTTGATGCCATGTGGCTTAATTGTTAGTTTGACCCCAGGGGAGTTGAAGTATGCAGAAAATATGTAGTCGTAATGGTGCGCGCAATAATATTGGTGCTCGCAATACTGTTGATGGTCATAGTGGCCGCAGTCCTGGCCGCAAACTAAATAATAAACACAGCCGTAATTTTCTGCTTGGGACTGTGCGTATGACGCCGCTTGCGTTAGCGTTATTGACTTTGTCGGCCCCGTCTCATGCCGAAGCTGAATTGCCAACTGTCAACGTCACTGCCCAGCAGGGTGATGAAAGTGCATTATCCAGTTATCGCGCCTACATCGGGAGTGCCGGCGCTTTGGGAACGAAAGAGTTGCTTGATACCCCGTTCTCGGTGAGCGTCGCAACCAAGGAATATATCGCCAACCAGCAGGCGACTACCATTGCGGATGCATTCAAGGGTGACGCCGCTGTGACAGCGCTGAATAATAATATTTCTGGTGAAAACTCTCAGATAGCCATTCGCGGGCTGGCACTCGATACACTGAATGGATTTAAAGTTGATGGCCTCAACACAGTCCTATGGCAAGCTGATTTGCCATTAGAGCATTTTGAGCAGATTGAAATTCTGAAGGGATTGTCCGGCTTTATGTACGGCTTCAGTTCGCCGGGTGGGATTGCTAACTTCCAGACCAAGCGCGCTACCCAAGCGCCAATATCGATGGTGACAGTGGGTTATGGCACCCAATCACAATACAAGGCACAGGCCGATATTAGCCGACGTTTCGGTGAAAATGATCGCTATGGTTTACGCGTCAATGCGGTGCACGAAGGCGGTACGACTTATCTTGATGCGCCGATTAAGCGCGATTCGGTATCGGCGGCTTTTGATGTGCGCCTCGCACCAGGTTTAGTCTGGACGTTAGACGGACTGTATCAAAAACGTAAAGTGAATGGTTCGCTCTTTGCGCTGACCTTGGCTGATGGCGTGGCGTTGCCTAGTCCAGTAGATGGAAGCCATCGTCTTAGTCAGGATTTCACTTATCACGAAACAACGATCGCCACCGTCGGAACAGAATTGCGCTGGAACATTGCGGGAAGTTGGGACATGCGTTTGGGCTATCGCAGCATGCGCCAGACACGTACCAACTATGATAGTGCTCTGACGGTGACTGACAACGTCGGCAACTATAACGAAAACCTTTATCGTTGGTATAGCAAGCAGAACAGCGACTCAGCAAATTTATTGTTTTCTGGTCAATTACAGACAGGCTCAATTAACCATGACGTCACCTTCGGTACCGATATGCAAAGGGCGGAACGTATCAACGGCAATTTGGGTGAAGACTTCCTTGGTACCGGTAATCTGTATCGTGATACTGTGCTTGCCAATCCTGGTTTGCCGGTAGATCAGGCGCTCTTCAAAGCGTCCGATACGCGCAATGTGGGCGTGTTTGTGAGTGACACGGTTCATTGGACGCCGCAGTGGAGTTCTATCATCGGTTTGCGTCATAGCAACTACACGCAGCACTCGTACAATTTGGACGGTTCCACATCGGACACCTATACCAAAACTGCTTTGTCGCCGACGCTTGCCATGATCTGGAAGCCTGCTCCATCGGTCTCCTACTATGTCAGTTACGTTGAATCACTGGAACAGGGCGGCTCCGCACCGCTGAGCACAGTCAACTATGGCGATACATTTGGACCGTTGAAGAGTAAGCAGTATGAAGCGGGCGTCAAAAAAGAAGGAAAAGGCTGGTCTGCCGAAGCGGCCTTATTCCGTATCGAACGCGGGCTGGAGTTCACGAACAGCAGTAACGTCTATATCCAGGAAGGGGCATTAAGCTATCAGGGGCTGGATGTCGCGGGTCGGATGGAATTGGGTCGCGATTGGGGCTTGATGGCTAGTGCGGTATGGATGACCAGCAAAAATAAGAGTGATGATCCAACGGTTGATGGCAAACGTGCAAACAATGTCGCCAACTTCACAGCCGCCTTACAAGCCGAATACAAAGTACCAACGTTGACTGGTCTGACTTTATCGGGTGGAACGCGCTATGTCGGCAATCAAGCGCTGGAAAGCGATAACGCGCACATAATCGGTAGTTATCAACTGGTTGATATTGGCGCACGCTACAAGGTAAAAGTCGGCGGCAAGGATGTTGTTTTCAGGGCGAATCTGGATAACCTGACCAATGAGAAATATTGGTTAGGTAGCTGGAATGGCTTCCTGATTCAGGGCGCGCCGCGGACGTTGCGGGCTAGTGCGGAATTTAATTTCTGATCTAAAACGGTAGGGTGTGAATAAAATTAAATAGCGATGCTTCCGGCATCGCTATTTTTTATGTTAATCGCCATGATGCGTAGAAGGTCACGATGAGTGATCTATGCAGAAGCTAAATCAGCCGCTTCAACTTCTGCAAATAGCGCCGTCACAAAATCGACAAACACCCGGACTTTTACCGATAGCTGATGACTGTGGTGATACACGACCGATACCGGCGGGCCAGACGTATTCCAGTCGGTGAGAATCGGGGTCAACAGTCCGCTTCGTATCTGCGGGTGTAGCGACAGCGAAAGTAACTGAACAATACCCGCACCGCTGGTTGCTGCATGAATCAGCGACTCAGCGTGATTGATTGAAATACTTGTTTGCGGATTCAATTCAACGTGTTGCTTGCCTTTGTTAAAGGTCCATGGAACGTTCAGGCCGGTATTTGGATGAATAAAGGATAGGCAGTTGAAGCGCGCCAAATCTTGTGGTGTCTCGGGCGTGCCATGCTGTGAAAGATAATCCGGCGACGCACAGCACATATTTTTTGTTTGATAGATCCGTCTCGCCACCATACTGGAATCTTTTAATTCACCAATCCGCATCCAGACATCGCCCCGGCCTTCCACCATATCGACCATCCGGTCGCTGACGTTCATGCGCACCGTTAGATCGGGGTAGAGCGCGGTAAAGCGCGATAGCGCTGGCGCAAGATAAATGCGACTGATCACGGTTGGCACGTCAATCCGCAGCACGCCTTGTGGTGTCGCCCTGGAACCTTGTAATGCGTCTTCCAGCTCCATCATGTCGCCCAGCAATCGTTGCGCACTTTGATAGCAGCGATGTCCGTCATCGGTCAGAGAAATTTTACGCGTAGTCCTATTTAACAAGCGGACGCCAAAATGCCGTTCAAGACTGGCGATATGATTGGTAATTGAGCCGTTTGAGAGTTCTAGTTGCTGTGCTGCACGACTGAAGCTATTGAGCTCAACGACGTGACAGAATATTCGCAATGATTCGAGTCGGTCCATGGGAAGCGTAATTGGTTGGTGACTGATTAGGAATTATTTAATAAATCTAAATAATGATTTTAAATATTTCCTATTATTTTGTAAATGAAAAATGTGCATAATATGGGTAGGTCGGGCGCTAATGATCCGACAGACAACACTTTTTCGGAGACCGTATTCATGACATTAGCCTCATCATCGCCTGATGGCGTCCACCGCCAGTTAGACATTCCTGCCTTAATCGACCGCAGCAAAATCGGCGTTCCTCAAACGATTATGTTAATTTTGTGCGGCTTGTGTCTGATCGTTGATGGTTTTGATGTGCAGGCCATGGGCTACGTAGCGCCCGCGATTATTCAGGATTGGGGTATTGCGAAATCGCATCTTGGACCGGTTTTTGGGGCTGGTTTGTTCGGAATGCTAGTCGGTTCGTTGACGTTTAGTATTTTGGCCGATCGGATTGGCAGGCGTCCGGTATTGATCGCAGCGACGTTATTTTTTGCCATCTGCATGCTAGTGACGCCGATGGCAACTTCCATCGGTCAGTTGGAAATCATCCGCTTCGTCACCGGTTTGGGGCTGGGCGCGATTATGCCGAACGCGATGGCGCTGGCGGGTGAATACAGTCCACTACGCAAACGTGTGACATTGATGATGCTGGTATCTTGCGGCTTTACGTTGGGTGCGGTGCTGGGCGGGCTGTTGTCGGCATACCTGATTCCGCGTTTCGGATGGCAATCGGTGTTCCATGTTGGCGGCGTTGTGCCGTTGGTTATTGGTGCGCTGATGATTTTTCTGCTGCCAGAATCAATGCAGTTTTTGGTGCTGCGCGGTAAGAAGCTAGATCAGGTCGGCAAGTGGTTGCGTCGGATTGATCCAAACATCCACATAGATGCTGATACCCGTTACGTGGTGAACGAAAAAGCAGGTAAAGGCGCACCGATGCTGCAACTTTTTCAGGAGGGCAGGGCAAAGGTCACGATCCTGCTATGGGTAATCAACTTCATGAATCTCGTGAATTTGTATTTTCTGTCAAACTGGTTGCCCACCATCGCAAAAGACGCTGGATTATCGACGGCGAACGCGGTATTGGCTGGCACCGCGCTACAGATCGGTGGCACGTTCGGGACGCTGATTATGGGACAACTAATTGACCGTTCGAGTTTTCGCCGGGTGTTGATTCCAGTGTTCGTCGTTGCCGGTATCGCCGTGGCCTTGATTGGACGTCCCGAGGCATCGTTGATTTTCTTATTTGGAAGTATTTTTGTTGCTGGCTTTTGTATTGTTGGCGGTCAACCTGCGGTAAATGCGTTGGCTGGCACGTATTACCCGACCACATTGCGTTCGACTGGTATCGGTTGGAGTCTCGGAATCGGAAGGATTGGCTCGATTGTGGGTCCGGTATTGGGTGGTGAATTGATACGCCTTAACTGGCCGAACAGCACGATTTTTATCGTCTTGGCAGTACCGGCACTCGTTTCGGCGCTGATGCTGATATTGATGGGAAACAACTCCCTTCGTCAATCAACCAGCGCCAATGCGGGGCAATCCACTAGTCGCGCCACATAAATCGTAAGGAGAGTACGCATGTCAACACCAATTGCCGAGCCATTGCACGCATCTACGCAGGACGCAATTCACAAAACAGATTCTGAAGATGCCGGCGTGCTCAGGTATCAATCCGGATTTTGTAATGACTTCGCTACAGAGGCTTTACCCGGCGCGTTGCCCGCCAGCCAAAATTCACCACAAAAAGTAGCGTACGGCCTCTATGCCGAGCAATTATCCGGCACGGCGTTTACCGCACCGCGCGCGCGTAATCGTCGTTCCTGGTTGTATCGCATTCGGCCGGGCGTGATGCATCATGCCTTTGAGCCGTGTGATCATCCCTTATTGCGCAGTGGGCCTTTTAACCAGGTGGCGGCGTCGCCCAACCAGCTGCGCTGGGACCCTTTACCGTTGCCAGCGTCCGACCAACCGGCCGATTTTATTGATGGCTTGGTGACCATTGCCGGAAACGGTGATACGTCGATGCAAGCGGGTATGGGAATCCATATATACGTCGCGAATCGTTCGATGTACGATCGATTTTTTTATGATGCTGATGGCGAATTGTTGATCGTGCCGCAGCAAGGCCGTTTGCTGGCGCATACCGAGTTCGGCATAGTGGATGTCAAGCCGGGTGAGATTTTGGTGATCCCGCGTGGTGTGCGCTTTCGTATGGTGCTGCCGGATGGCGCAGCGCGTGGTTACATTTGTGAGAATTATGGCGCGCAATTTGAGTTGCCCGAATTAGGCCCGATTGGATCAAATGGATTAGCCAATACCCGTGACTTTCAGACGCCAGTGGCCGCCTATGAAGACAGGGAAGGCGATTTTCAGTTAGTGGCAAAATTTGGCGGGCAATGTTGGTCTGCCGCGATTGACCATTCACCGCTGGACGTGGTCGCGTGGCATGGCAATTATTCGCCTTACAAGTATGACCTGAGTCGCTTTAATACGATTAATACGGTCAGTTTCGATCATCCTGATCCTTCTATTTTTACGGTCTTGACCTCGCCATCGGATACTGGAGGAACCGCTAATGTGGACTTTGTAATCTTTCCCCCGCGCTGGATGGTGGCCGAAAATACTTTCCGGCCACCTTGGTTTCATCGTAATGTCATGAGCGAATACATGGGATTGGTGCACGGCGCTTATGATGCCAAGGCCGAAGGCTTCGCCCCGGGCGGCGGTAGTCTGCACAATTGCATGAGTGGCCACGGCCCCGATGCCACAACTTTTGAGAACGCTAGCAACGCGACACTGATGCCGCATCGAATCGACAATACGTTGGCCTTTATGTTTGAAAGTCGATACGTGATTCATCCGACGCATTTTGCGCTAGAGTCGCCACTTTTACAGAAAGATTATCTGGCTTGCTGGGATGGTCTGAAAAAGAATTTTAATGGACTGCCTTGAGTTTTTTTTACGGACTGACAGTCATGCTTAATGTGGGTGACGGTATGACGAAATGCACTATATAAATTTAAACGGGAGTTCTTATGCAACCCAATGACCCAACGCTGAAGTCTTTTATTGAGACATCACCAGAATGCCATTTCCCTATTCAAAATTTGCCTTTTGGTATCTTCAGCAGTGTCGAAGATCCGACCTTACGCGTCGGCGTCGCCATTGGCGATCAAGTGCTGGATCTGGCAATGTTGGCAGACGCCGATCTCCTGCCTTTGCCATCGGAAATTTTTCTTAGCGGTAGCTTGAATCAGTTTGTGGCGCTAGGGCATGCTACCTGGCGTGCGACGCGCGAGCTGATTAGTCACTTGTTGCGTGACGATAATCCGCTATTGCGTGATGATCAAATATTGCGCACTGCTGCATTCCTGCGGCAAGATGCGGTTACTTTACATTTGCCGATGGAAATCGCCGGTTACACCGATTTCTATTCGTCGAAAGAACACGCTACCAATGTCGGATCAATGTTCCGTGATCCAGAAAATGCCTTGTTACCAAACTGGCTGCATATCCCGATTGGCTACAACGGGCGCGCCAGTTCAGTGGTGGTGAGTGGAACCGCATTGCATCGCCCAAAAGGACAATTAAAACTGCCAGATGTTGATGCCCCGATTTTTGCACCATCCCGCAAGCTGGATTTTGAGCTGGAAACCGGTTTCTTGATCGGGCAGCCAAATGCTTTGGGCGAACCGATTGATATCAACGTGGCGGAGCAACATATTTTTGGCATGGTATTGCTTAATGATTGGAGCGCCCGCGATTTACAGCAGTGGGAATATGTCCCGCTGGGACCGTTCAATAGTAAATCATTCGGCACCTCGATTTCACCTTGGGTGGTGACGATGGAAGCGCTGGAGCCGTTCCGTGTTGCCAGTCCTGTGCAGCAACCGACACCATTGCCGTACTTGCAGCAACAGACCGATAATGCCTATAACATTGCTCTCGAAGTGACGTTGACGCCCATAGAGGACGAGGGGAAGCCTGGTTCGGGACAAACAATTTGTAAGACCAATTTTAAGGCGATGTATTGGACCATGGCGCAACAACTGGCGCATCACACTGTATCCGGCTGTAATACTAAAGTCGGCGACTTGATGGGCTCTGGCACCATCAGTGGCAGCGCATCAGGCGCGTTCGGTAGTCTGCTGGAATTGACGCGGAACGGGCAGAAGCCGTTGATCTTGGCAAATGGCATGCAACGCGGTTTTATTCAGGATGGCGATGAAATCAGCATGACCGGATGGTGTCAGGGTGACGGCTATCGCGTTGGTTTTGGTCAGGTCACCGGCAAGATATTGCCAGCGCGGTAAAGCGGATTTGGGAGGCTTGGGCACGATGCTTCGTGCCCAAACAAACATTTATGTGAGGATCTTTTATAACCAGATGATGGCAGCGATGACGCCGATTATTAACCCAAATTTGATCACGTAATAGAGTGGCTTGCTAAACTTTTTGAGCGCTCTGCGGTATTGTCCGGCAGCCCAGACAAAGCGAAACAGCTTGTTAATGCCGCCGGTTTCATCTCCTGTGTCATTCGGTGATGCAGCTGCGCTCATCATGTGGCGGCCAAGCCAGCGGTTGACAGCCTGCGCCCACGCATACTTCATCGGGCGTTCGATATCGCAGAAGATGATGATGCGATTGACGTCGGTACCGTTATGCGCCCAGTGCATGAATGTTTCGTCAAATACGACACCCTGACCATCACGCCAGCTATGGCGTTCGCCATTGACCTCAATAAAACAGCGATCATCATTCGGCGTAATAAGACCAAGATGATAGCGCATCGATCCAGCAAATGGATCGCGATGCAAATTCAGTTTTCCGCCCGGTCCAAGTTCTGCAAACATGGCAGCTTTTACGCTTGGTGTCCGGCGCAGTAACGCGACCGTTTTCGGACAAAACTGTTCAGCCGATGGATGGCTGGCGTCATACCATTTCAGATAGAAACGTTTCCAGCCAGCTTTAAAAAATGAGTTAAAACCGGCGTCGTCGTTCTTCGCCGCAGCGCGGATTTTTTCCATTCCGATCAGGGCTTGCGCTTCGTCGCGAATAGTTTCCCAATTGTCTTCCAGAATTTTCAAGTCACTGAAAGCGCTGGTTGGCAGATAAGCCGTGTTGGTCGGCACTTTGGAAAACATGTACATCAAAATATTCAACGGTGCCATGATCGACGAATGGTCGAACAACTGACGAAAAAACGGTAACCGTACCTTGCCGCGGAAGTGGACGTAAATAATGGATAAAAGAAAAATGCTAATCACTGCCCATTTCATGACAATGTGCTCCAATCAAAAAAAACTGCTTCACGATTATTCAACGTCGGAGGCACTCAGGAAGGCGCGCTAACGTTAAGTATCAATGAGCAAAAAAACAATAAGAAGTCAGCCTGAAATGCATTTAGTCGACATTTTAGCCGTTTGTGACTATTTTTCCTCGTTTATGACCATTTATGGGCAAATAGAATGGCAATGAATGGCGGCAAACCTATTTGGACGATTGCCAGACCGTGAATTTTAATGATAATATCGGCGCTTCCTTTGGGGAGTAGCCTTCTTGCGATAGATTGACGCTGCCGTGCCTGACTTAAAGTTAGCGTAGAGCGAGTCATTGTTGCAATGAGCGTATGTCAACATACTTGACGCTTATCGTCATGGCATACGAGACCGTCAGGTGTGGCAAGACCTTTGGTGCAATGTCCTTACCCGGCTGGGCGGGGGCGCTGCGCCATTTGTCAGCGCCCAGCCATCAGGAACTCCTTTATGTGCAAGTCTCGTTATTTTCCTGTTGGTCATTCCAATTTATCACGCATTTCACTCTCCGCTGATCAGGCTATCGTCTGGCACGAGGTATCGGCATGATATTAACCATTGCGTTGTTGCTGGGCTCAGCAATTGTTATTTATTTGTCATGTGAGTATTTCGTCAATAGTATCGAATGGGTAGGACGTCGTTTGGGTGTTGCCCAAAGCGCTGTCGGTACTGTGCTGGCTGCGTTCGGCACGGCATTACCAGAAACTGTCGTTACTTTTGTAGCGGTGGTGTTTGGTCGCGATGCGGCGCATAAAGATATCGGCGTTGGCGCTGCCCTTGGTGGCCCGTTGGCGCTGAGCACGATTGCTTATGCAGTCGTCGGCTTGATGTTTATTCTGAACCGCAAAAAAATTGGAGGCATCTTACTTTCCGCAGCCGATGGCGCCCGATTAAGTCGCGACCAAGCCTGGTTCATGGGAATTTTTGTCCTGAAGGTCTTGCTTGGTTTGTTCGCGTTCACCTTCAAGCCGTGGCTCGGTTTGTTGTTTCTGCTGGCATACGGCACTTATATTTGGGGCGAGATCCGCAAAGAGGATAGCGCCGATGTGGAGATTCACGATCTTGATCCGCTGAAATTTCGCCCAAACGATCCACAACCGGGACTTGGCTGGGCTGCATTGCAGACAATAGTTGCGCTCGTCGTCATTTTTTTGAGTTCACAGCTATTTGTGGCGCAGCTTGAGGCAATGGCGCCATGGCTTGGTATTTCCCCCCATTTGGTGGCTTTATTGCTGAGCCCGATTGCGACTGAACTGCCAGAGATTCTAAATGCGGTGATCTGGGTGCGACAAGGTAAACAGACATTAGCGCTGAGTAATATTAGTGGTGCAATGATGATTCAAGCGACGATTCCCACCGCATTGGTATTAATCTTCACGCCATGGATGCTGGATACCGCGCTTATTTGGGCCGGAACGATCACCATGGTGTCTATCGCAGGATTGTATGTGCTGTTGCGCAAACAGGTGTTGACGGGTGGTCGGCTGGCAATGTTTGGCGGACTGTATCTGATATTTGCAGCGGGCCTGGCGATTATTGGTGTACGTTAATGGTCATAATTTGTCTAAGCTAGTTTGAGCCGTCGTTAAATGTTGACTATTTACAGGGGGGTGAGCGCTAGGGACTTGAGGGGCCTCGCTCTGTTCAGGCCCGTGGTCTTGAGGCGCGTTATGATCCTCGCATCATCGGTGCTTCAGATTTCCGACACTCCGGTATTGATTTCATCTCGCGCCACGTTAATCTCTTTGATTTCAAATTCAATTCCACCTATGCGTTGCGCGGCCGTGTTGTACACCCACGCGCCAAACAGCGTACAACCAAAACCACATAGCGCGTACAGAATCGGTGTCGAAAGGATCAATCCGGACAATTGGAATGCGCGGAAATCCAGCTCGATCCACGTAATTAGAGCCGACACAATCATGAGCAGTAAGGTGATGGCAAAATAAAGAACAGCTAATATCTTGGCGGTTTGCAGCGGGGCGATACGGATAATTTGTTTTTTCATGTGAATTTTCTTGGTGAATTTTTGATTTTTCGGAAAACTGTGATGACCTGATTTTGACCGTTTTCCAAGGACATACGAACTAGGCGCGCGACCCCATGGCTATGATGGCTGCGCCGCTCAATGCTAGTCCGGCACCCAGTACATCACTCCAACGTGGCGTAATGCCATCTATACTCCATAACCAAACTATAGCTGTGGAAATATATACCGCGCCATAGGTAGCGTAGACGCGACCACTGGCAACGGGATGGAGTGTAAGCAACCAGACGAACGCGACCAGACTAACGACCGCTGGAAGTAGCAACCACGCTGAACCTTTGCCATTGAGCCATAGCATTGGCAGATAGCAGCCGAGTATCTCGGCAACGGCGGTTAAAAAAAATAATCCAAACGTTTTTACGAATGCAGTCAAAAGCATGGTGGAAAATTTCCCTGACCAGGATTGGCGTTATTTATATGGTAGGGGAGGAGTATACGGTACGGCAAATTTTTAAGGGTGTATTTTGTTTTTTGCCGATTTAAGCCAATCTATTGGTACACGCACGGTGTCGTTTCGCTGACCAAAGCGGAGTAACTTATCCTGTGGCTTAACCTGCACAGTTTCGGTATATTCGTGGTGGGTGTTGAACGGCATACACTAATAAAAATTACGCTTTAAGTGCTTCTTACTAGCCTCTTAATCACCTCTTGGTTACCCCTCAACTGCTCTTTAATAACAAAAGGAGATACGATGCTGGAACTCAGACCCACCTGTGAACACTGCAACAAAGCATTACCTCCGGCTTCACTTGACGCACGTATTTGCTCCTATGAATGTACCTTTTGTGCATCCTGCGTCGATAACGTTCTGGAGAATGTCTGTCCAAATTGTGGCGGCGGCTTTGTTCATCGACCGATCAGACCGGCAACAAACCGCAAGGGCGGTAATTTCCTCGGGACCGATCCGGCAAAAACCGAGGTTAAGCACAGGCCGGTCGATGCTGAGGTGCATGCGCGCTTTGCCGCTACAATCAAAGCAATCCCACCGGAGCAACGTTAGTCCTAAACAGGGATAACATGGACAGGCATGTATGGGCGCGGGCTCCTTTTTTACGTGTCATTGGTTCGTCACAATCGAACATTACAATCTGCCCGATTATGATGAGCAATACCTCCGACTAGCGATTCAGGCAGATTGCTGGTCCACCACCCGATGACGATTTATTGAAAAATATGACCTTTCCTCTACTAAATCGCGAACTCGGCGTCCTTGCCTTCAATGAGCGGGTGTTGGCCCAAGCGGAAGATTCAAACGTGCCTTTGCTCGAGCGCGTGCGCTTTGTATGCATTACCAGCAGCAACCTTGATGAATTTTCTGAAATTCGTATGTCGGGTTTGCAGGAACAAATGCGCGAATCGATCGATGGCGTGACGCCAGACGGAATGTCGCTACAACAGGCTTACACGGTCATCAGCGAGCGCGCCCAAAAACTGGTCGCTCGCCAATATGCGCTATTTAACGATGTGCTATTGCCTGCGCTCAATGCTGAGGGAATCGTTTTTTACGCAGAGTCGGATTGGGACGAAAAGCAGCGCGCCTGGGCGCACGAATTTTTTAAAACGGAACTGCTGCCGGTATTGACACCGATTGGTCTTGACCCAGCGCATCCTTTTCCCAAAGTACTCAACAAGAGTTTAAATTTTGCCGTCAAATTGAGCGGCAAAGATGCCTTTGGTCGCGAACCGGAACTTGCCATCGTTCAGGCACCGCGCGCGTTACCGCGATTGGTGCGCATGCCGGAAGAGTTGTCGCGTCATCCTTATGGCTTCGTTCTGTTAAGCAGCTTCATGCAATGCTTCGTGGGTGAATTATTCCCCGGCTTATCTATCGGCGGATGCTATCAATTCCGCGTGACCCGTAACAGCGATCTGTTTGTGGATGAAGATGAAGTCACCGATTTACGGCTGGCATTGCAGGGCGAACTCCCAACTCGCCAACTTGGCAATGCGGTGCGTCTGGAGGTTGGGGATGATATCCCCGCATCGTTAGTATTACGGTTACTGAACCAAAACGGTTTGCAGCAAGCCGATTGTTATCGCGTCAATGGTTCGGTCAATCTGGTCCGGTTGATGCCATTACCGGATTTGGTTGATCGCCCCGATTTGAAGTTTGTACCGCACACACCAGTGCTGCCAAAGTCGTTCTTTACCGGATCGTCGGTGTTTGATGTCATTGATCAGGATGATGTTTTGTTGCATCATCCCTACGAGAGTTTTCAGCCGGTTCTGGAACTGTTACAGCAGGCAGCAATTGATCCCGATGTGCTGGCCATCAAGCAAACTATTTATCGTACCGGTAATGAATCGGCGCTGATGAATGCGTTGATGCAAGCAGCAAAAAACGGTAAGGAAGTGACTGTCGTGCTGGAACTAATGGCGCGCTTTGATGAAGAAACCAATATCGGCTGGGCTGCCAAACTGGAAGCAGTCGGCGCACATGTTGTATATGGGGTCTTCGGTTATAAAACCCACGCCAAGATGCTGTTGATCGTACGCCGAAAACAACATGCCAAGCACACCAAACTCAAGCGCTACGTGCATCTTGGGACAGGCAACTATCACTCCCGGACTGCGCGTTTGTACACGGACTTCGGTCTGATGACCAGTGATGACAAAATGTGCGAAGACGTCCATAACGTGTTTCAGCAACTGACAGGATTCGGCAAGCAAGTTCAGCTTAAGCGTTTGTGGCAATCGCCTTTTACGTTACACGCGAATATTCTCAAGGCCATTCAGAAGGAAGTCGACGCTGCCAAAGCCGGACGGCAGGGCTACATCATTGCCAAGATGAACGCATTACTGGAACCAACCGTCATCGCCGCTTTGTACGAGGCCTCACAAGCTGGGGTAAGAATCCAGCTGATTATTCGCGGCGTATGTGCGCTGCAAGCCGGTGTTCCCGGCTTGTCGGATAACATCACCGTGCGTTCCGTTATTGGCCGTTTTTTAGAGCATCATCGGGTCTTCTATTTTTATGCAGACGGTGAGGAAAACGTGACACTGTCCAGCGCCGACTGGATGGATCGCAATTTATTCCGCCGCATTGAAACCGCATTTCCGATTCTTGACAGTAAGTTGAAGCGCCGGGTCATTGAAGAAAGTTTGCTGATACATCTGCAAGATAATGCCTCAGCATGGGATATGACGAGTGATGGCTCTTACAAAAAAGTGAAGCCGGGTGATGCAGAGCCATTAGTGAGTCAGATTGATTTGTTGGCGCGGTTTTGAGCGCGCTTCAATTAGTTGCGTAAAAAGCGCATTCATTGCTTGAGTCAAGTCTAGTTCGTTTCCATGCGATGTCAAATTGATGGAGAGGAATCTCTCTTTATCGTCAGGTATTAAGAGATATATTGCGTAGTCCGCCTGACTTAGCGCCGCGTTCTGCGGTTGATCGTGTCAAATACCTGCGCGACTCTATCTATATTCTGAAAGTCTACGTATCGCGTAACTGAGAAACACGAAATATTACGTATCAAAAAATCGCAACAACACCCACGCCACCTTTGAGAGCAAGCTTGGATGGATAGGAATATTCCTTACCATCGCTAGCGCCATTCATACCGCGTGTCTATTCGTGTTCCAGCAACTCCTAATCGGCGACGTTTTCCATACGTTCGTTACCCCGTGAATAAATTAATGGCTCGGATGTCACTCTGCCGTTGATTTTATTCAGTCAGCGCGCAATCTAGTGATACCAAAATAGATATCACTTATGAATAAAAAGTGATTGGTCATAGCGCCCAGGAATTTTTACACTATGCCAAGATTTAGCCAATAAGCGCGTATTTTTTCTTTTGGCTAGAGTAATCAGGTCGCTCACAGTTGCACTATATCTCTGGGGGCGAACTGAGCCCTGGATATCAAAATGAATATTGAATTTGTAAAAAAATTCATTTGTTTGATATCGCTAACATTCGTACTATAACGGGTGAAGTTGTTAAAAAGGTTGGCATTGAAAAGGTTAAGATGCGTTTGGGAAAGGTATTCCATCAAAGCCGTGCTACCTTATTTTGCGATAATAAAAAAAGTGTGCTGATTGGCGCCGGGCGAGGTTGCTGTAGAAAGCACATCACCGTTGTCGTTTGACCTAACACTAGCAGGTTCGTCGTACTTAATACTCGCAGCACCACAATAACTAAAGGAGACAAGTTGTGAAGATGATTAAATCCACGATTCTAGGATTGATGATAGGCCTGATTGGCGTTGCATCGCAGGCCAGCGCGCAGGAAAAAGCATTGGTCGGTATTTCAATGCCGACAAAATCCTCAGCGCGCTGGATCGCTGATGGTGACAATATGGTCAAGGTCTTCAAAGAAAAAGGTTACAAGACCGATTTGCAATACGCTGAAGATGACATCCCGAATCAGTTGGCGCAAATTGAAAACATGGTAACCAAAGGCGCAAAAGTCCTGGTGATCGCATCAATTGACGGCACAACGCTGTCCGACGTACTGCAAAAAGCCGCCGACAAGGGCGTCAAGATTATTGCGTATGATCGTTTGATCCGCAATTCCAAAAACGTTAATTACTACGCCACTTTCGACAACTTTCAGGTTGGCGTACTGCAAGCCGGTTATATCGTCAAAGCGCTCGATTTAAAAGATGGCAAGGGTCCATTCAATATTGAGCTTTTCGGCGGTTCGGCAGATGATAACAATGCCTTCTTTTTCTACAATGGCGCGATGTCAGTCTTGAAACCATATATCGATAGCGGCAAGCTGGTTGTTCGTAGCAAGCAGATGGGCATGGAAAAGGTTTCCACGCTACGTTGGGATGGTGCAGTTGCACAGGCGCGTATGGATAATCTGTTGAGCGCGTATTACACAAACGCACGGGTAGATGCGGTTTTGTCGCCATATGATGGCTTGAGTATCGGTATCATTTCATCGTTGAAAGGTGTCGGATATGGCACGCCAAAACTACCAATGCCTGTCGTCACAGGACAAGATGCCGAGATCCCATCGGTGAAATCAATTATCCGCGGCGAGCAACGCTCAACGGTCTTTAAAGATACGCGTGAACTCGCCAAGGTGACGGTCGGCATGGTTGATGCTGTGTTAAGCGGTAAGACACCGGCAATCAACGATACCAAAACCTATAACAATGGCGTGAAGGTTGTTCCTGCGTTCCTGTTGAAGCCGGTCGTTGTTGATGCGTCTAACTGGAAGCAAGTATTGGTCACTGGCAGCGGTTATTACACCGAAGCGCAAATTAAATAAAGTAATAAACCTGCGCGAAGAACCGTGGTTTCGATAGGAGAGTTGCTTCTCCATTCGATTCTGCGGTGCTGAATGGATGCGGTATTGATGTCGGTACTGAACCCGTCGCAAGTGCCGATTCGTACGATCAGCGAAGGTGTTAACGAAACCCTGTTATTAATATTCAGTCGAAATTTGGTTGTCAATCAAGTGCTGAAAGTTGCAACATTGCGGCGCTCTGGTGACGATAAGAGGTTATAAGATGGAAACGATCCTTGAGATGCGAGGAATCCAGAAAACATTTCCGGGCGTCAAGGCGCTGGATAATGTCAATCTGGTCGTCCGCAGCGGCGAAATTCACGCTTTGGTGGGCGAAAACGGAGCAGGAAAATCAACCTTGATGAAAGTGCTGAGTGGCGTGTTTCCCCACGGTACCTATTCGGGTGAAATTCATTTTCAAGGCCAGGAACGCCAATTTAAAGATATTGCCGATAGCGAAAAGATCGGCATCATCATCATCCATCAAGAGTTGGCATTAGTGCCCTTGTTGTCGATTACAGAAAATATTTTTCTTGGAAACGAGCAGGCCACCAACGGCATTATCGATACGGCTTTGTCGTACAACAAAGCCAAAGAACTCCTGCAAAAAGTCGGGCTGAAAGAATCGCCGAGTACGTTGATCACGAACTTGGGTGTTGGTAAGCAGCAGTTGATTGAAATTGCCAAAGCGCTCTCTAAAAAAGTCAAATTGCTGATTTTGGATGAGCCAACCGCCAGCCTGAATGAAAGCGACAGCGACGCATTGCTCGAACTGTTGCTGGAACTCAAGGCTGAGGGAATTTCTTCGATCCTTATTTCACATAAACTCAACGAAATTTCGAAGGTAGCGGACTCGATTACGATCTTGCGCGACGGCACGACAGTCGATACGCTGGATTGCCACAAAGAAGTCATCAGCGAAGATCGCATCATCCAGAACATGGTTGGTCGTGAAATGGCTGATCGTTATCCGAAGCGCACACCTGACATTGGCGAAACCATATTTGAAGTAAAGCAATGGCGCGTGCATCATCCGTTGCACCCTGATCGGGAAGTGATCAAAGGCGTCGATTTTCATGTAAAAAAAGGCGAAATTGTCGGCATCGCCGGATTGATGGGCGCGGGTCGTACCGAGCTGGCGATGAGTATTTTTGGACGGACTTACGGCAAGCGTATCAGTGGCAAGGTTTTTTTGCGTGGCAAAGAAATTGATGTCGGCACAGTCCAAAAAGCAATTAACCACGGCATCGCGTATGTCACCGAAGACCGAAAAGGTTACGGTCTGATTCTGGATGAGGATATACAAAAAAATATCACTCTGGCGAATCTTGACGGCGTGTCTAAGATGCTGGTGATTGATGAAGGGCAGGAATATAAAGTCGCTGCCGATTACCGCAACAAATTACGGATTCGCTGCGCCAGTGTGTTTCAAAAAGTGTTGAATTTATCGGGTGGAAATCAGCAAAAAGTGGTGCTGAGTAAGTGGCTTTTCTCCAACCCTGATGTGCTAATTCTCGATGAGCCGACGCGCGGGATTGACGTCGGTGCAAAGTACGAGATTTACAACATCATCAGTCAATTGGCTGCTGAGGGAAAATGCATCATCATGATCTCATCGGAAATGCCCGAATTGCTGGGAATGTGTGACCGTACTTATGTCATGAACGAAGGAAACTTCGTTGGTGAGTTTTTGGCGGCAGAAGCGTCTCAAGAAAAAATTATGCGCGCGATTGTAAAAAACGCGAAGATCGGAGATAACTAATATGAACTCAAAAATGGCAGCAGCAGAGACACAACTTCCTGGCCCTATACCAATCGCGGAAACCAAAGACTACGCAGGTTTTCTCAAAAAGAATATGCGTGAGTACGGGATGTTGCTGTCGTTGATAGCGATCATGGCGTTCTTCCAATACATGACAAATGGCACGCTGATGCGGCCATTGAACCTCACCAATCTGGTGTTGCAGAATAGTTATATTGTCATCATGGCTCTTGGGATGTTGATGGTGATTGTCGCGGGACACATCGATTTATCGGTGGGTTCGGTAGTCGGTTTTGTTGGTGCGCTGGCGGCTGTTCTGATGGTGAATTTTCACCTTAACTTTATTCTTACTATCGTAATTTGCCTGATTGCTGGCGCTGTTATCGGTGGCGCGCAAGGTTATTTTGTGGCATTTTTTCGGATACCGTCGTTTATCGTTACGCTTGCCGGGATGTTGGTATTTAAAGGATTAACACTGGCGTTGCTGGACGGACAGTCGGTAGGACCGTTTCCTGATACATTTCAGCGACTCAGCTCAGGATTTATTCCTGATCCACTAAACGGTGTCGACTTGCGCACTACATCGTTGCTTGCAGGCGTTGCTGTTGCTGCAATCTTGATCATTGTCAAAATTCGGGGGCGGTTAAGCCAAACCAAGCATGGAATGGAGGACGAACCGCTGACGTTTTTTATCATTAAAAATATCGTGTTTGTGTCCATCATCATTTATTTCAGCTACTTGCTTTCGACTTACAAAGGGATGCCAAACGTATTGATCATCATGTTTGCATTGATGGTCGTGTACACCTTTATCGCTAATCGCACGACGCTAGGTCGCCGCGTCTACGCTGTCGGTGGTAACGAAAAGGCCGCAAAATTATCTGGTATCAAAACAACACGTGTATCGTTTTATACCTTCGTCAACATGGGCTTGCTGGCTGCTTTGGCGGGACTCATTTTTGCCGCACGCCTGAATACTGCGACACCAAAAGCCGGTACCGGATTTGAACTAGATGTAATTGCTGCCTGTTTCATCGGTGGCGCTTCGGCATCCGGCGGTGTCGGCAAAGTTATGGGCGCTGTGATCGGCGCGTTTGTGATGGGTGTGATGAACAACGGCATGTCGATAATGGGTATCGGAATTGACTATCAGCAAGTCATTAAAGGTCTTGTATTGCTAGCTGCTGTTTGTGTCGATGTCTACAACAAGAACAAATAAGCGCAACGCTTATTGTAAGAATTATTGCAAGACCTTTTAAGCGCCAGGTCTTACGTTTCAAGACCTGAGGTCGCTTTACAACCTAGATCAATTTTTTCATTTGCATCCTGTATCCCGGCGATCCAGTGGATGCTGCTCATCTTTTAAAAGAAGGCCAACCATGACTATCGACAAAAAACGTCCATTACGCTCCGCCGAATGGTTTGGCACCAATGACAAAAACGGCTTCATGTATCGTAGCTGGATGAAAAATCAAGGCATTCCTGATCATGAGTTTCAAGGAAAGCCCATCATCGGGATTTGCAACACCTGGTCCGAGCTAACGCCATGTAATGCCCATTTTCGCAAAATTGCGGAACACGTAAAAAACGGGATTTTAGAGGCGGGCGGATTCCCGGTTGAGTTTCCGGTTTTCTCCAGCGGCGAATCCAATCTGCGTCCTACGGCAATGCTAACCCGTAATCTGGCAAGTATTGATGTAGAGGAGTCGATCCGTGGCAATCCGATGGATGCGGTGGTGTTGTTGGTCGGCTGCGATAAAACCACGCCCGCTCTGCTAATGGGCGCGGCCAGCTGCGATATTCCCGCCATCGTCGTCACGGGTGGCCCGATGCTGAATGGCAAACATAATGGCAAAGATATTGGTTCCGGCACGGCGGTTTGGCAGTTGAGCGAAGCCGTCAAGGCAGGCCAGATTACCATGCACGAATTTATGTCGGCAGAAGCCGGTATGTCGCGATCGGCCGGCACCTGCAACACTATGGGAACGGCGTCGACCATGGCATGTATGGCCGAAGCACTAGGTACGTCATTACCACACAATGCTGCCATTCCCGCTGTTGATGCGCGACGCTATGTGCTGGCACATATGTCGGGAATGCGGATTGTGGAGATGGTATGGGAAGATCTGCGCCTATCCAAAATTCTAACGCGTGAAGCGTTCGAAAATGCGATCCGTGTGAATGCCGCCATCGGTGGTTCCACCAACGCGGTGATTCATTTGAAAGCGATTGCGGGCCGTATCGGGGTCAATCTGGAGTTGGAAGATTGGACTAACATTGGCCGCGGCACACCCACGATCGTTGATTTGCAACCGTCCGGCCGCTTCTTGATGGAAGAGTTCTATTACGCTGGTGGCTTACCCGGTGTTTTGCGTCGACTTGGTGATGGCAATCTGCTGCCGCACAAGGATGCATTAACGGTGAATGGCAAATCGATCTGGGAAAACACATTAAGTGCGCCGGTGTACAACGATGAGGTGATTCGAACGTTGGATAATCCGCTGATTGCTGATGGCGGAATTTGTATTCTGCGCGGTAATCTGGCCCCACGCGGGGCAGTACTAAAGCCTTCAGCTGCCTCGCCGGAATTGATGCAGCACCGTGGTCGCGCTGTTGTTTTTGAGGATTTCGATCACTATAAGATCCGTATCAACGATCCTGATCTGGACGTCGATGCAAGCTCGGTGCTGGTGATGAAAAACTGCGGCCCTAAAGGGTATCCGGGCATGGCTGAAGTCGGCAATATGGGGCTTCCACCAAAATTGTTGGCGCAAGCGGTCAAAGATATGGTGCGAATTTCGGACGCAAGAATGAGCGGTACTGCGTACGGCACAGTGGTGTTGCACGTAGCGCCGGAGGCAGCCGCCGGTGGCCCGCTGGGCATCGTACAGGATGGCGACTGGATCGAGCTGGATTGTCATGCAGGACGCTTGCATCTGGATATCAGCGACGCAGAAATGGCGGAGCGCCAGACCGCACGGGCGGCAGCAGTGGATACCAATGCGCCGACCATGAAAGGTGGCTATCAACAGCTTTACATTGACCGTGTGCTGCAAGCAGATGAAGGTTGCGACTTCGATTTCCTGGTTGGTTGTCGGGGGTCGGCAGTGCCAAAGCACTCACACTAACCAATGAACGTAATCGGTCAGGTCTCGCTGTTTTAATCAAAAGAACTATGTGGTTTTGGCGAGGTTTGTACCGTTTTAAAAAGCATTTTTTAATCGGAACAGCCATGTTATTAGTTCAATTCAAGCAACCAGACAACAGCCGCCATATCGGCGTTTTAGATAGCGACAGTGAGACCATTCGCCTGATTGACGGTTACGCGACGACTTATGCGTTGGCGCAAGCAGCTATCGCCAAAAAAACATCCCTAAAAGATCTCGCCACCAGTGCATTGGGTGAGACTGTTGTGGATTATGTAACCGTCGCTGAACAAGGTCGACTTTTAGCGCCGTTGGATCATTCCGATCACGCGCATTGTTTTGTTACTGGCACTGGCTTAACGCATCTCGGCAGCGCTGATGGCCGTGACGCCATGCATAAAAAAGTCAGCGCTATCGATACGCTCACCGATAGCATGAAAATGTTTCGTATGGGACTCGACGGTGGAAAACCCGCAGCAGGAAAGTTGGGCGTTCAACCAGAATGGTTCTACAAAGGTGATGGCTCGATCGTACGCGCCAGTGGCGAAGCGTTAACCATGCCGCACTTTGCGTTAGATGGCGGCGAAGAGCCTGAAATCGCGGCCTTGTACGTGATCGGTGTCGATGGCTCCCCGTATCGTTTGGGTTATGCAATTGGTAACGAATTTTCAGACCACGTGACTGAGCGCCAGAATTACCTCTACTTGGCGCATTCCAAGTTACGCCAGTGTTCACTGGGACCGGCTTTATTGTTGGGAGAATTACCCTCCCACGTAGAAGGGATGTCACGAATTCTCGACACCGCAGGCGCAGTGCGCTGGGAGAAACCATTCGTCAGCGGTGAGGACAACATGTCGCATACCATCGCCAATTTGGAATATCATCACTTTAAATATCCATTATTTTGCCGTCCAGGTGACGTGCACGTGCATTTCTTCGGCACAGCGACACTAAGTTGCGTGGATGGAATTGAAGTATCAGCGGGCGAAACCTTTGAGATCGACGTAGCCGCATTCGGACCACCTTTGCGCAATCGACTTGCCGTGGAAGAACTATCGCGTCCTATAATTCATTCTCTTTAAGCTATCGCTAAGCCATTAAACATCTGCCGTTATCGGCCAAGGAATCTCCATTGAATATCACAGGTCAGGCGCTCATCGGCGCTAAAAGCGTTACCGGCGACGGTGAAGTATTTTCGGCATTCAGTCCGGTCTCGGGCACGGACATCGCGCCAGTTTTTCATACGGTCAATAGCGCACAGATTGACCAAGCTTGCACTCTGGCCCAAAAAGCTTTTGATCCCTATCGGGCGACCGATCCGGAGACCCGTGCACGCTTTCTGGAAACGATTGCCCAAAAAATTATTGATCTGGGCGAACCGTTGATCCTACGCGCCATGGCCGAGAGCGGTTTGCCGCAAGCGCGTCTTGAAGGCGAGCGCGGTCGTACCGTCGGACAACTAAAGTTATTTGCTGCGGTGTTGCGCGAAGGCTCATGGATGGATGCGCGCATTGATCCGGCATTGCCAGAACGTAAGCCGCTTGCGCGTGTTGATCTGCGCATGCGGATGATTGCATTGGGTCCGGTTGCGGTGTTTGGCGCTAGCAATTTTCCACTGGCATTTTCCGTCGCCGGTGGCGATACGGCCGCGGCGCTGGCAGCCGGTTGCCCGGTAGTTGTTAAGGCACATCCTGCGCATCCTGGTACTTCCGAATTGGTGGGGCGTGCGGTACAACAAGCGGTCGCCGAGTGCAACTTGCCGGAAGGCGTATTTTCTCTATTGACAGGTGTTGGCAATGATCTTGGCACTGCGCTGGTCCGTCATCCTGCCATTCAGGCTGTTGGCTTTACCGGCTCACGACAAGGCGGATTGGCGTTGATGGCAGTTGCGGCTGCGCGTCCGCAACCGATTCCTGTATATGCCGAAATGAGTAGTATTAATCCGGTCTTCATGATGCCCCAAGCATTGTCCGCCCGCGGCGATACGCTGGCGACCAGTTTCGTCGATTCTCTGGTGATGGGCGTCGGTCAGTTTTGTACCAATCCTGGTTTGGTACTGGGTGTAGCGGGCGCTGATTTCGAACGCTTCACGACACTCGCAGCCGAGCAATTATCGCAACGCACTGCGGCCACGATGTTGACCGCAGGGATACATGATTCCTATCAAAAAGGGGTTAGTCGCCTGGCAGCAAATACTAAGGTGCACGATCTTAGTCGCGGTGTTGCCGTTGATGGTGCTTGTAAAGGTACGCCATCGTTATTCTCTGCCAGCGCGGCAGATTTTTTGGTCGATGCGCATTTGTCGGAAGAGATTTTTGGCCCAACATCGTTATTGATCAGTTGTGCGGATATCGCCGAAATGCAGCAAGTTGCAGAACATCTTGAAGGTCAGTTGACCGCAACATTGCAAATGGATGAGGGCGACTATGAAGCAGTGGGAACATTGCTGCCCATCCTCGAACGAAAAGTTGGCCGTATTCTGGCAAATGGTTTTCCAACTGGCGTGGAAGTGTCCTATTCGATGGTGCATGGCGGACCATTCCCATCGACTTCCGATGGTCGCAGTACATCCGTTGGCAGTGCTGCAATAGAGCGCTTCTTGCGCCCGGTGTCGTATCAGAATCTGCCGCAGCAATTGTTGCCAAGCGCTATTCAGGATAGCAATCCATTGGGAATCTGGCAGCGCGTGGATGGCAAACTATCAAAATAACGTTCAATCCGTGGATACTTGGTCGATCCCTAAACAGTCGGTGAGGTTTATTTATGTTAGATGACGGAACAGTTCTATCAGACTGACACAAAATCGCTCCGGATACGCGGTTGTCAAACCTGGCGATGAAGACAGTTCGTCAGGAATGTACAATCCTAACGGAGCGATTTTACGTAAATCCTCACACTTTGGAGTAAGCATGTCAGCGAGTCAAAAAGCGATTAAGGGTCTTGCACAATATCCGAGCTTAAAGGGGAAGCGCATATTCATTACCGGCGGCTGTACCGGAATTGGCGAGGCGCTGGTCAGCGCATTTGCGGAGCAGGGTGCGTTGGTTGCCTTCGTCGATATCGCAACGGAAGCGAGCGAAGCATTATGCGCTAGATTGGCTGCAGCGGGCTTCCCTGCACCGTTGTTTCGGCATTGCGATATCCGCGACATCGGCCTGTTGCAGGCAACGATGGCAGCAATGGCCAAAGAGATTGGTGATTTTGACGTTCTGGTGAATAACGCTGCGAATGATACACGGCACGCCGTTGAAGATGTCAGTGTAGAGTTTTGGGATAACAGTATTGCGATTAATCAGAGACCGTTATTTTTTACTTGTCAGGCGGTGTTAGCTGGCATGAAGAAAAAAGGCGGTGGTTCAATTATTAATTTTAGTTCGATTAGCTGGCACATAGCAAACGGTGGCTATCCGGCTTACGTCACGGCTAAGTCGGCGGTGATCGGATTAACGCGTGGACTGGCGCGGGAACTTGGTCCACATAATATTCGGGTCAATACTGTCACGCCGGGTTGGGTAATTACTGAACGACAGAATAATTTGTGGCTGGATGAAAAAGGCGAGGCTGACATCAAACGCAACCAATGTCTGTCTGGAAAATTATTGCCCTGGCACCTGGCGCGGATGGTGCTGTTTTTGGCATCGGACGATAGTGTGATGTGTACATCGCAGGAATTTGTGGTTGATGCTGGTTGGAGTTAATTTTTTTCTGAAATGATACCGCAACGTGCGGTATGGTCATTGCGCAAAATTGCTCCGACGGTGTCGCCGATCAGAGTAAACTGTTCAACTTGGCCCGCAGCCCAAGTTAAAAAATCCCCTATTTTCTTCCCATATCAAGGTCCTCCACACAAACCGTTCTGTCGGGCAGATCACGCTCGCCGATTTCGTCGATACGTTTTGATAAGCGCATGGCAGAAACATTTTCGCTTGATTTTCAATGGTAAGACAAAACCTTAAGTACTCTTTCGCCAATTAATAATTACAATTTTTTTGAAGCACAATAGATCGCTCTTACGCACAACGCGTAAAGATGCATCTACCGGGATCAGCCTCATGAAAGAATGTACTATTGACGCCGCTATTTTTGAAGGCGTACAAAAAATAAATAATCGTAGTCTGACCAACAATCTTCACACAGGTAGATTGGCGAACGACTTTTCATCATTGGAGGGTTACAGCGGCGCAATAGCAATGCTCGGCGATGACGGTCAATATCAACTTACGAAAATTTCAAGGCCCGATGTAAAAATCCCGGATCTATCACTTGACCAACTATGGAATTGTGCGAAAGACCATTACGGACTGGCTGCTATTTCTGTGAGCGCTGGTATTGGTGGGATGCCAGTACCTAAATCGATGCTTGGTTATAGACCGTTGCTGCGCTCTAGTGAAAATACTAATTTGGTCAGTCATTTTGGACATAAATTTTTTCCAATGGCAAAAGTCCATACTAGTCTTCGAAAATCCGCGAAAGCCACTTTTGGCTCGACTCGAATTTTTGGCGTCATCGGTAGAGGATTGCCTTTTGTCGCAGTTGGTTTTGCCATTTACGATGTTGTTAGTATTGGGATGTGTGCACTGGAGGCGCGTGATGGAAAATAATCAGACCCGTGAAGAAGTCCTCGAAATAATCATGGATATCTTCGTCGTGGAAATCGGATTTATTGAGAGGAAAGAAATTTCGCCAACTACGGATGTGACTAAAGATTTTAAAATTGATTCAGATGATCTCTCTTTTTTTGTAGAAGCCGTAGAGAAACATTTTGACATGTTGGCGCCAGAAGGAGAGTGGGAAAAAATAGCGGTTTTTAACGACATGGCAGATTTGATTATGCTATCTCGCGGCATGAAAATTCCGAGAAAAAAAACCTTGGGATTTTTGAAATGGCTCGCCAGAAGAAATTTATAAGTCATTTATCTTTTTGACCTATTGGAAAAAGATAAGCAGCGACGTCGTTCAGCTAATACTAATCCTTCACGAACGGCGGTGAAAAATTTATCGCCTCGATTCTTATATTCGACCTAAAACGCGATAATGACGACCGATCCGGCGACGATCAATGATCCGCCGATAGCTATTGGCCAAGTGAGTTGCTCACCAGCGAACAACAGTCCCAATACGATCGCGAAGGCGACGCTGAGTTTGTCGATCGGGGCTACTTTTGTGATCGGTCCGATTTGCAGGGCATGGTAATAGCAGAGCCAGGACAGGCCGGTGGCGATGGCTGACAGTGCGAGAAATAACCAGTTGCTGGAGGCGACCAAGGCTGGTTTTTCCCATTCGTTGCGTAGTGTCACAATACCAGCAATGACAAACAAAATAATTACGGTGCGGATGAATGTGGCGAAATTCGAGTTCATACCGGTGACGCCAAACTTACCGAAGATGGCGGTCAGGCCTGCAAAAAAAGCCGATCCAAGTGCATATAACTGCCAACTATTGCGCAAGTCCATGTGATTCTCCTGAATCGTTTATCAAGCTGATGTTGTAGTATCTTAACTCTCAGTCGCGAGGTCGCTGATTTACTAAATTGCTAATTTACATCCCTATGCATTTATTCTCAAGTTCACACCAATTATCCAGAGTCTGATGATCTAAAACAATGATCAAATTAAGTTGGTCGCAGACCTGAACTATCCGGAAACGTCCGCTCAATCCCGAAAATACTTCGCCAGTTTTGGAGAATAATTAATTTGGGGCGGGTGATGTTGTTGGTGTTTTTCCGTGATTTAAGGCTGCGTTGTCCGGTAATGCGTTCTGATTCCATCCGCCCCCTAATGCGGCAATCAGTTGTACGCTGGCAGCCATGCGGCGATTAAGAATGTTAAGAGCCGAATTCTCTGCGCTAAGTGCGGTAGCTTGTACAGTCGCCACGCTGGTGTAATTCACTAATCCCGCTTTGTATTGATTCAGGATCAGCGTTACCGCTTTGCGTGCGGATACTACCGTTTCGTCCTGCACCTGCGCTTCCTGTTCCAATATTCTTAATGCTGCCAGATTATCTTCAACCTCCTGGAAACTGGTCAAGACCGCTTGCTTGTATCCGGCGACGGTGCTGTCATAGTTGGCGATGGCCTGGTCGGTTTGCGCCTTGCGTGCGCCACCGTCGAAAATTGTCTGGGCCAGCGCGGGTCCGAGCGACCAGACACGGCTTGGCAGACTAAGCCAATTGACAAAGCTATTGCTCTCAAAGCCGCCTGATGCGGATAAGGTGAGGGCAGGGAAGTACGCTGCTTTGGCAACGCCGATCTGCGCGTTAGCGGCAGCGGCGAGCCTTTCGGCGGCACTGATATCAGGGCGACGCTCTAATAGTGACGACGGTATGCCGGTAGGAATGGCTGGTACGACCGCAACCAAAGGCGCAGGCGCGATTGAAAATGTCGACGCCGGTTGTCCGACTAACAGGGCGATCGCATGTTCTGTTTGAGCCCTTTGTACGCCGAGATCGATCATCTGAGCTTGTGCCGATTTTAATTGGGTTTGCGCCTGTATGACATCGGATTGGGCAACTACGCCCGCAGCATACTGATTTTTGGTTAGCTGAAAAGACTTCTGATAGGCTGTAACGGTATCTTGCAGCAAATTTTTCTGTGCGTCGAGTATCCGCAGTTGCCAATAATCCTGCGCCAATGCCGATTGTGCACTCAGTTTTGCGGCCTGCAAGTTGGCGGCGCTGGCTTGCGCATTGGCTTGATTTGATTCGACTGTGCGGCGCACCCGCCCCCACAAATCAGGTTCCCAGCTTGCGTTGAGTGATAGCGAGTGGCTAGTTGAAGCAGAGCTACTGCCGCTGGTCGAGTTGGTATTACTGGTGCGATTGCTTGCGCCACCTCCGCCAGATCGGGTCGCTGAAACATTCGCGCCAACGGTTGGAAAGTATGCGGCCTGGGATTGTTGCACCAACGCGCGCGCCTGGCGATATTTGGCTTCGGCTTGCGCCAGATTTTGATTCGATATGTCGATCTGGGTGATGAGTGCGTTCAGTGTGGGATCGTTGTAGCCTTCCCACCAATGGTCGCCAAGTTCATGATCGCGCGGCTCCGCAACTTTCCAATCCTTGGATTCTTTAAAGGCGGTTGGCGCCTCCATGACAGGACGGACGTAATCGGGACCGACCGCGCAGGCGCTTAACACCGCTACGGAAAAGGCTACTAACAATGTAGCCGGTAACCGGCTTCTTTCGTAGCCGCCTACCCGCGCCTTGACTTCACTGCGCTCGTTACGGCTCCGCAATAAGTCTAATGTGAATCTATTATTGTATTTCATATCAATTCCATCCACTTATCGGGCCTAATAGGGCAGCCCTAAAAATATGTCGAATAATCTTGCGCGTGGTGCGATGCGCCGTTCCTTGTTCTGTTATTTTTCCACCAATTTCGGTGGTTATCTTTCCGTTAAACATGGGCGCTTTCGCCATCAGTTTCATGGTCAGCGCGTTTAAATTTCTCTTTCCACCATAAACTAAAGCGATCCAGATAAAGATAAACGACCGGTGTGGTGTACAAAGTCAGGAGTTGGCTAACGATCAAACCACCGACAATCGAGATACCAAGCGGGGTGCGTAATTCAGCGCCATCGCCGCGACCAAGCGCCAACGGTATTGCGCCCAGCATGGCGGCCATTGTGGTCATCATAATCGGGCGGAATCGTAGGAGACAGGCTTCAAAAATCGCGTCGCGTGGCGACATGCCGCGATTGCGTTCCGCGTCGAGGGCGAAGTCGATCATCATGATGGCATTTTTCTTAACGATACCGATCAGCAGAATCACGCCGATCAAAGCGATCAGACTGAAATCGGTTTTGGTGATGAGCAGAGCCAACAGTGCACCGACGCCAGCAGATGGCAAGGTCGATAGAATCGTCAGCGGATGAATATAGCTTTCATACAATATTCCCAGCACGATATATACCGCCAGTAGTGCCGTCAGGATCAATAGTGGCTGACTGTTCAAAGAAGACTGAAACACGTTGGCCGTTCCAGCGAAAGTGCCGTGGACCGAGGTCGGAACACCTAGTCGGCTCATGGCATTGTTGATGGCTAACGTTGCCTCGGATAATGATTTCCCCGGTGGTAGATTAAAGGAAATAGTGGAGGCGATAAACTGGCTCTGGTGATTCACCGAGAGTGCGGTATTGGTCGCTGCAAACGTCGAGAATGAAGATAGCGGGACTTGTGCTTCGACCGCAGTGGAAAGCGTTTGTGCCAGCGATGAGTTAGATGCAAGTTGACCATTCGCGGTCAACGCTGGCGGTGTTCCTAATGCCGAAGTGGTGGGCGAAAGATTGGCGCTTTTTGGCGTGACGCTGACATACGTATGGCGCAGAATTTCGGGACTCTGCCAATATTCAGGGGATGCTTCCATCACTACATGGTATTGATTCATTCCGCTATAGATGGTTGAAATCTGGCGTTGACCGAATAGATCGTTGAGCGAAGAGTCGATTAATTGCGGCGTCACGCCGCTTCTGATGGCGGTTTCCCGGTCAATCACCAAAGAGGTTTGCAGACCTTTATCATTTTGGTCGGTATTGACATCGGCTAGTTCGGGTAACGCATCCAGTGCAGCCCGTATTTTGGGCTCCCAAAGGCGTAACTGATTGATGTCATCTGATTGCAAAGTGTATTGATATTGTGCGTCGCTGGAGCGACCACCGACGCGAATATCCTGTACCGATTGCAAGAAGAGATTTGCGCCCGGAACATGGCTGAGTTTGCCGCGTAATCTGGCAATGACCAGATCAGCGGATAGTTTACGCACAGACAGCGGCTTGAGCGTGATAAACATCACCCCGCTATTACGTCGGCTGCCACCGGTAAAGGCAATGACATTTTCGACCGCGGGATCTTTTTGAACGATTGCCACAAAAGTATTCAGCTTGACTTTCATCGCCTGAAAAGAAATCGCCTGATCGCCCTGAATCCCGCCAATCAGGCGTCCGGTATCCTGTTGCGGGAAAAAGCCTTTCGGAATAATCTTGTACAGGTGAATATTCAGCGCGATGGTTCCCACTAAAATCAGTATCATCAGCGGCCCAAAGCGCAGCGCCCAGGTCAGCGAACGTTTATACCCGCTTAGCGCAGCATCAAACATGCGTTCGGTAGCGGTGAAGAAGCGTCCTTGCTTGCGGTTTGGCTCATGTTTTAATAGGCGCGCGCACATCATCGGCGTAGTCGTCAGGGAGACCACCAGTGACACCAGAATAGCCGCCGACAGCGTGACCGCAAATTCACGGAATAAGCGGCCAACAATACCGCCCATCAGCAGAATCGGGATGAAAACAGCGATCAGCGAGATACTCATCGACAGGACGGTGAAGCCAACTTCACGCGCGCCTTTGATAGCGGCGTCGTACGGCGTCATACCTTCTTCAACATGACGCGAGACGTTTTCCAGCACCACGATCGCATCATCGACGACGAATCCGGTCGCGATTGTCAGCGCCATCAAAGACAGATTGTCCAGGCTATAGCCGAGTAAATACATCACGCCAAATGTGCCAATCAACGAGATTGGCACCGCGACGGTGGGAATCAGCGCGGCACGTGCATTGCGCAGAAACATAAACACCACCATGATGACCAACGCGATTGATATGAATAACGTATGTTCGGTATCAACCAGCGATGCTCGGATAGTCGGCGTGCGATCCATCGCGATATTAAGATTGATAGCGGATGGAATGGAAGCCTGCAACTGCGGTAAAATCGCGCGAACATTGTCGACCGTTTGGATAATATTCGCACCCGGCTGTCTGCTCAAGGTGACCAGAATGGCGGGTTTGCCATTAGCGGAACCGGCATTGCGCAGGTCGGCAACAGAATCCAAAACGGTAGCAACATCCTGCACGCGGATCGGAGCGCCGTTGCGATACGATACGATTAACGGCATGTATTCAGCGGCGGTCTTGGCTTGGTCGTTAGCGTAAATCTGCCAATTTCTGTCACCGTCTTCCAGTATTCCTTTGGGACGATTGGCATTGGTTGCGGCAACGGCGGTGCGAACGTCAGCACTACCGATACCATATTTGTTAAGGGCAGTTGGATTTAACTCGATCCGAACTGCCGGTTGCGAACTGCCGCCCACGCTGACACTACCGATACCAGCAACCTGAGACAATTTTTGCGCCAGTATCGTATCGGCAGCATCGTAAATCTGGCCTGGCGTCAAGCTGTCCGAAGTCAAGGATAAAATCATTACCGGCGCATCGGCGGGATTGACTTTGCGATAGGTGGGACTACTCGGCATGCCGGTTGGCAACAGGTTACGTGCGGCATTCAAGGCCGCTTGAACATCACGCGCCGCGCCATCAATATCCCGACTCAAATCGAACTGCAAGGTAATACGCGTGGAATTGAGCGAGCTTGAAGAAGTCATTTCGGTGACTCCGGCGATCGTACCTAGCGCCCGTTCGAGCGGGGTCGCAACCGTCGCCGCCATAGTCTCTGGACTCGCTCCGGGCATGGATGCCGAGATCGAAATGGTGGGGAAGTCGACTTGCGGTAATGGCGATACCGGCAGCATCCGAAACGCCACCAGACCGGCCAACGCTATCCCGATCGTCAGAAGCGTTGTGGCGATCGGTCGCTGAATAAAAGGAAGCGAAATATTCATAGGGGCACTTTATTGATACACTTTTTGAGCCGCTCTTTTTTCGACTCTTTGGACCATTTTTTGATTAGCATAACGACGTGCAATTAGGGCCGCACTGGTTCGGTAGGCGCGCGCGCATCTTGATCATCGTCATCTTGATTGTCATTGTCGGCTTTGCCAAAACGCGCCTTAAAGCGTCGTGACAGACGGTCAAATGCAAGATAAATAACTGGCGTGGTGAACAAGGTTAATACCTGTGAAACCAGCAAGCCGCCGACCATGGTGATACCCAGCGGCTGACGTAGTTCCGAGCCGACGCCGGTGCCAAGCATCAACGGCAATGCACCCAGTAGCGCCGCCATGGTGGTCATCAAAATCGGCCGAAAACGCAGCAAGCAGGCCTGATAAATCGCATCATGCGGCGACAATCCCTCATTGCGTTCTGCATCCAGGGCGAAGTCGATCATCATAATCGCGTTCTTTTTAACGATACCGATCAACAGGATAATGCCGATGATGCCGATAATGCCCAAATCATTGCCAGAAATCATCAATGACAATAACGCTCCGACGCCCGCGGATGGTAGCGTGGATAGAATCGTGATGGGATGGATATAACTCTCGTACAGGACGCCAAGCACGATATACATGGTGACGATGGCGGCCAGAATCAGCCAGAGCGTGTTACTTAGCGAAGCCTGAAATGCCAGCGCCGCGCCCTGGAACCGCGTCTGGATGCTGACTGGCAAATCGATTTCTTTCTCAGCGACACGTATCGCATCAACTGCTGCGCCCAACGATGCGCCAGGAGCCAGATTAAAGGAGATCGTGGTTGCCGGGAACTGCCCGATATGGTTCACCACTAGCGGCGCGTTACGCTCGCTGACGGTAGCAATGCTGGATAGCGGGACCTGCTTGCCGTTGGCGGCGACCAGGAAAATACTGTCGAGCGCGGCTGGGCCTTTTTGAAATTCCGGCTGTACTTCCATCACCACCCGATATTGATTGGACTGGGTGTAGATAGTAGAAATGAGGCGTTGGCCGAACGAGTTATAAAGAGCATTGTCAATCGCCGCTGTTGTCAGGCCAAGACGCGATGCTGCGTTACGGTCGATCTCAATATAGGCCTGTAATCCCATATCTTGCTGATTGCTGGCGACATCAGCTAGTTCCGGTAGTTGCTGTAATTTATCAATTAATTTCGGTACCCATTTTGTCAGTTCAAGTCCGTTTGCATCTTCCACGCTAAATTGATATTGGGTACGACTGACGCTGTCTTCGATGGTCAGATCTTGTACGGGTTGCATGTACAAGGTAATGCCCGGTACATCGCGGGCTAACTTTGGCTGCAAACGACGGATGACATCGGTGGCGCTGACGTCGCGAGTATCGTGGGCTTTAAGATTGATCAGAATGCGGCCGCTATTGAGCGTGGTATTAGTGCCGTCAACGCCGATGAACGAGGATAAGCTTTCGACCGCGGGATCTTCCAGTACGACTTTTGCCAGTGCTTGCTGGCGTTCCGCCATCGCGCCAAACGAAGTGGATTGCGCAGCTTCGGAAATGCCCTGAATCACACCGGTATCCTGTATTGGAAAGAAACCTTTTGGGATGAAAATATAGAGGATGACTGTTAACGCGAGTGTTCCGAGGGCGACTAACAACGTAGCGTTTTGATGTTTCAGAACCCAGACCAGGGCTTTGCCATAGCGCGCAATGATATTGTCAAAAAAATTGCCGCTTTTGCGATAGAACCAGCTTTGTTCTGCTTCCGGCGTATGGCGCAGCAACTTGGCGCACATCATCGGAGTAAGGGTCAGCGAAATAAACGCTGAAATCAGAATCGCGACCGCCAGCGTAATCGCAAATTCCCGAAACAATCGGCCGACGACATCACCCATGAATAGCAGCGGAATCAACACAGCAATCAGAGAGAAGGTCAGCGAAATGATGGTGAAGCCAATTTGCTCTGCGCCTTTTAGCGCGGCTTGTAACGGCTTCATGCCTTGCTCGATATAGCGCGAAATATTTTCGATCATCACAATCGCGTCATCGACCACAAAACCGGTCGCAATGGTGAGCGCCATCAGCGTCAGGTTATTGATCGAAAATCCAGCCATGTACATAATCCCAAATGTGCCGACCAATGACAACGGTACGGCGACGCTAGGAATAATAGTGGCCGGTATGTTGCGCAGAAAGACGAAAATCACCATCACAACCAATATCACCGCCAGGATCAATTCGAATTCGACGTCTTTGACAGATGCGCGGATGGTGGTGGTGCGGTCAGTTAGAATCTTGACATCGATAGCGCCGGGTAACGTGTCTTGCAGAGTCGGCAAGATTTTCTTGATGCTGTCAACCACGCCGATAACATTGGCACCCGGTTGGCGCTGGATGTTCAAAATAACGGCCGGCGCGTTGTTGGCCCATGCTGCAAGGCGGATGTTTTCTGCATCATCGACCACGTCGCCAATATCGGAGATGCGAATGGCGGCGCCGTTTTTATAAGCGATGATCAGATTACGGTATTCATTGGCGGAGGATAACTGGTCGTTGGCATCGATGGTTGACGCCCTTGTCGGGCCGTCGAAGCTGCCTTTTGCCTGATTCACATTGGCGTTGCCGATGGCGGTTCTGATGTCATCGAGGTTCAACCCGAGCGCTGCTACTGCGCGTGGATTAAGTTGCAATCGCACCGCAGGGCGCTGACCACCGGAGAGACTGACGAGGCCTACGCCTGGAACTTGCGATATTTTTTGTGCCAGACGGGTGTCGATTAGATCTTGAACTTTAGGTAACGGCAGAGTTTTTGACGTGATGGCAAGTGACAGAATCGGTGTGTCGGCTGGATTGACCTTGTTATAAATTGGCGGGGTCGGCAAATCTGACGGCAGCAGATTACCGGCGGCATTGATCGCTGCCTGGACTTCTTGCTCGGCAATATCCAGACTCAGCGCGAGAGTGAACTGGAGCGTGATAACCGATGCGCCGCCAGAACTGGTGGATGACATTTGGTTGAGTCCGGGCATCTGCCCGAACTGGCGCTCTAACGGTGCTGTGACCGAAGAGGTCATGACGTCCGGACTGGCTCCCGGATAGAGCGTGACGACTTGAATCGTCGGATAGTCGACTTCCGGCAAGGCCGATAGCGGTAACTGCTTATAGGCGACGATCCCAGCCAAAAAGATGGCGACCATCATTAAGGTGGTGGCGATTGGCCGGAGAATAAACTGCCGTGATGGATTCATGCGCTATGGTCGTCGTTATACGTTAATTAGTCGTCGGTTGCGTAAGCTATATTAGTTGCGTTGCTGCGTCGGTCAGGTTATGGCTGTTTCGCTGGCTGCGGGGAAGCAGACTTGGAGTCAGCTTTTGAATCAACCTTTGCATCCGTCGAGCCTGTCGTCTGCGCCGGTTTGCCACCGCTGGAAGCATCGGCACTGGCACTGGCACTAGCTGACGCTGCTGCTGAAGCATCTTGACCAGCTTGACGGCGGTGGCCATGTTTCTGACTATTGGTCGGGCTTGCTGCATCGCCAATTGCGCCACCTGCACCGCGCTTGACCGGTTCTACTTTTGCACCTTCACGCAGCTTATCGACGCCGTCTACCACCACGATTTCGCCCGCTGTTATTCCCTTGGCGATAGAAGTATTTTGACCTTCTACTGGGCCAACGGTCACTGGACGGATAGTAACCGTCTTGTCGGCTTTGACGACATACACAAAGTTGCCGCTGCTTCCGCGCTGGATGGCTGCGCTTGGAACGACGGTCGCACCGGATAAAGTATCAAGCAACATCCGCACATTAATGAACTGACTCGGAAACAACGCGTAGTCGGTGTTAGGGAAAACCGCTCTTAATTTGACAGTGCCGGTTGTGGCATCGACCTGATTGTCGATGGTGACAAATTGACCGGTGGCCAATTTATTGGCCTGCGAGCGATCCCACGCTTCCGCGGGCAATGTTTTGCCAGCCTGAATTTGCTTCATGACACTAGGAATATTGTCTTCCGGAATGCTAAAAATGGCGGTAATCGGTTGCAATTGCGTAATGATTACCACACCATTGGTATCCGAAGCGTGCACGACATTACCCAAATCAACCTGCCGCAAACCAAGTCGACCGCTAATCGGCGCAGTCACGCGCGAATAGAGAAGTTGTAGCCGTGCATTGTCTAACGTGCCCTGATCTGCTTGAACTGTACCGGCGTATTGTTTGACGAGTGCGGCCTGGGTATCGACTAACTGGCTAGCGATGGAATCTTGCGCCAATAAAGTCTGATAGCGCTTCAGATCAATTTGTGCAGCCTTTAGTAATGCGTTGTCATGACCAAGTTGGCCTTCCGCTTGGGTAACCAGAACCTGATAAGGACGTGGATCGAGTTCTGCTAATAAAGCACCAGCTTTGACAGTTTGGCCTTCTTTAAAATGTAACTTCATTAATTGCCCGTCGACGCGGCTTTTGACCGTTGCGGTGGCTTCGGGTGTGACGCTACCAAGGCCAGATAGATAAATATGCACATCGGCGATAGTAGCGCTGGCCACACCAACCGGCATAACGCTGTTTGGGCCGCCTGCCATGCCACGGCGACCTTTACCACCGCTCTGCATTGTTGCGCTTTGACCGTCCGCTTGCTGTGTATTGCGGCCCCAGAAGAAGTATGCCGCACCCCCTAATACAATGATCAACAATAGCCACCACCAACGACGGAATGACCCGACAGGTTTATTTTCCGTAGAATTTGGTTGCTCTGATGTCATAGAATTTTGATTATTCGGTGGTGGGGTTGTGTTCATCGCGGGCCGGAAGTCAGTCAATTGTGGATAAGTTGAAGCAGTGTAACGAGTAAATTTTACCAGCGTAATAATTCGGGCAAAGTATTACAAAGAACGTAAAAGAGGATTTCGGCAAATCGCAGTATTGCCAATCATACTGTGTTTATTGTCAACTTTTGATAAGTGCATTATTCGCGTATCTGAGAAAAATTTACCGAAAGTAGCTTTGTTAACAGATATCGTTAAACAAAATAAGGTAATTATATTTATGCCAACTTAACTTTTTTGAAGATCAACCATGTACCAAAAGCCTCAGGCAGGATTACGCGAGGCTTCTGATAGTGGTCGACATACGTTAAATGGAAATTTCTACTAAGCCGTCATCTCTAATAAATATCGTTATTAAGGTAAAAATTTTAGAAAGATAAGCTAAGTCGTGGCTACCGGTTATTGATCCGTTTTACTTTCCTGCTTGCTCGCCCCAATGACCACGAGGGCCACCATGGCCACGGTGATGATGGCTAAAATGTTTATCCAGGACTTTTTGTTGTTCTGGCGTCAACACTGCATAGAGCTGTTTCAACGCGGCGGCACGTTCGCCCATGCGTGTTTCCATTTTTTTCATCATGTCGATACGATGATCCATACGCTCAGGCGCTGTTTGTTTGGCCCATTCTTCTTCACTTGGACGGTGCATTGGCATACCTGAAGGGTTTGGCTTCATTTGACCAATGTAGGTTTTCCAGGCACCTTCTTGTGCGGGAGTAATTTTTAGCTCATCGTGCAATTTGGCTTGTCGTTTAGCCATACGCGCTTCAAATTTTGCGCGTTGTTCAGGCGTTGTAGGTTGATGCATTTGCGCAGCTTCCGCTTTTTCAACGGCAGGTACACCACCGGTGGTATTTTGGGCATGGGCACTCATCCCCATGGCGCCAAAGCCAATAGCGGTGATGCCGATCAAAAGTTGTTTGCGAAACTTAAACATGATGAATCCTTTCAGGGAGAGTTGTCTTGAGCAGGTAATCTGCACAGAACTCATTAAACCGCATCTGTGTATCAACTATCTTTCGCCTTGCTATTGGTTTGTAACCCCGTGTGTTACGTAAGCCCAACTTTGTATCGCAATGTATCCAGACGCCATTTGGATATGCAAATATACAAAATTAGTTTCGCCATTGCCTGAATCAATTGCCATAATCGAGTCCATGGATACTACTGCTCACATATTGGTGGTCGATGACGATCGCGAAATTCGCACTTTACTGGCTGAATATTTGGACGCCAACGGTTTGCGCACATTAACGGCGAACAACGGTGCCGAAATGCGTCGGGTAATGGAGGAGGCGCGGGTTGATCTGATCGTGCTCGATCTTACTTTGCCGGGCGAAGATGGATTGACGCTTTGCCGGACGCTGCGTGCGCATCCTACGCATTTTGGGATCCCAGTTATTATGTTAACTGCGCGAGGCGAGCCGCTTGACCGGATTCTCGGTCTGGAAATGGGGGCTGACGATTATTTGTCCAAGCCGTTCGAGCCGCGCGAATTGTTTGCGCGTATCCGCAGTGTATTACGTCGAACACAAGCGCTGCCGCCCAATATGGCAACGCCGGAAGCGCAGCAAATTCAGTTTGCCGGTTTGACGCTCGATCTGATCGCCCGCCATTTGGTCAATCGGGAGGGCGTCGTTGTCGCGCTATCGGGAGCGGAGTACCGGATACTGAAGGTTTTCCTCGATCATCCGAATCGTATTCTGAACCGTGATCAATTGCTGGAGCTGACGCAAGGTCGTGAGGCTGATCCCTTTGACCGTTCGGTGGATATTCAAATTAGTCGTTTACGACAAAAGCTGGGCGACGACGCCCGCACGCCAAGTATCATTAAAACGGTGCGTAACGAAGGCTATGTTCTGGCAACGTCGGTTTCGGTCGAGTCGTGAATTCGTGAAGAATTTTTTTGACTCAGTTGCTAATCGGGTATTCCTCATTTTACTTGCCGGGGTGTTAGTCGCCGCTGGCGCTACCAGTTGGCTGGCGGATAACGAACGCCGTAACGCATTCCGTGAGTTGTATGATTTCCGAATCGCCGAACGGGTGGAACAGATCGTGCTGTCGTTGGACGACGTCAGCCCCGACATGCGCGAGACGGTATTGCAGGCTAGTGAAAATTTTGGGCTGGAAGCCAGTCTGGCGAACGATACCGAAAACGTCGCTCCAGACAATGCCTCCCTTGCTGCGTTATTAAGAACCAGGCTGGGTACAAACCGCCAAATCGTCGTATCCAAACAGATTGGGTGTAATTGGCGGCCTGGTAGATTAGCTGGTCTGGGCGGCCCCGGTGGTCCGGCTGAACGTGGTAGACCAAGGGTTGACGAATGTCAGGTGGTGTATGTTAGCTTGAAAGATGGCGCTTTACTTAAACTGAAGTTGCGTATGATGCGAGACCCTGGCGGTCTGCGCGGACGTCCGCCCGGCTTGCCTGCTTTCTCGCCATATTTCGCTTTATTTTTGCTCTTAATTGGATTACTCGCGTACGTGGTCGCAAAAATGACCGCGCGTCCGATTAAGAGACTTGCGGCGGCGGCGTCCGCGCTTGGTCGCGATATTGACCGTCCTCCCTTGAAAGCGGTAGGGCCGACGGAAATCCGCCAGGCGGCAAATGCATTCAACGCGATGCAGGCCAGAATCAAACGGCAAATTCAGCATCGTACCCACATGCTGGCGGCGATCACGCATGATTTGCAAACGCCATTAACCCGATTGCGGTTGCGATTCGAAAAGGTGAATGATCTCGATTTGCGCCATAAATTGATCGAGGATTTGGCAGTAATGCAAGGCATGGTGCGCGAAGGTTTGGATTTGGCGCGCAGCATGGATTCGGCAGAAGCGATGCAATTGCTCGACATCGACTCGCTGCTTGATAGCGTCTGCGCGGATGCAGCCGATGCTGGTCAGGACGTGACGCTGAAAGGCCTGACGCGGGCGTCGATTATGGCCCAGCCCAATGCTTTACGCCGCTGTCTCACCAATTTGGTCGACAACGCCGTCAAATATGGTCGCTATGCCCGTTTGCAAATAAGTCGCGAAGGTGCAGGAGATCTCACTCAGATCGTGATAACGGTACGCGATGGCGGTGCGGGAATTCCGGAGGATCAACTGGCCGCAGTATTCGAACCGTTTTTCCGGCTTGAAACATCGCGTTCACGGGATACCGGGGGGACGGGTTTGGGATTGACGATTGCGCGTAATATCGCTGAGAATCACCGAGCAGGATTGACGTTGAGAAATCATCCGGAGGGTGGGTTGGAGGTTACTTTGCGATTGCAGGGAAATGGGTAGATGGTTTGGGAGGCTTCCTTTCCTGGCCGGTTAGGTTTCCTTAATTTGATGTATCAAATGCGGTCGTTGTTATCGAATAATTTCATTGAGCAGCATGTATTGGATAACGACGATCTACAAATTACGATCTACAAATCAACGTCACACTCCAAAAAAAAGCCTACCTCCATTTCCAGAAGCAGGCCTTCAGCTACACATTAATTAACCCACATCAATAAGGCACATAATCCGGCGGCGTATTGTATCCACGTTGCTGCGGAGCATAATAATCAGGCGGTGGTGCAGGGGCATAGCGAGGGCGGCGATTGTCGTCATAGCCCGCCGGCACTGGTACGCGATTGCCCTTTGCATACATACACTGGGTGTACACATTGTTATATTGGCGTTGGATACCAGCACCGCTACGATCAGCATTGTTGCTTGCTGCTGAACTACCGACCAGCAATCCACCACCTGCGCCGATTGCTGCGCCCGCGCCAGCACGGCCGCTTGCTGCACCGATCAAAGCACCGACTGTCGCACCAATTAACGTACCTGCAACGGCTGTTCCGGTAGCATTATCTGCTGTAGCCTGCCCTGCACCTGGCCCCACCCGGTCCTGCGCATAGCGATGGCAATCGTTATCATCGTTCCGGAACTGGTCATAACTTTTGCCAGCGCCCGGCATGGCCATCACGTTCGGCCCAGTCGGCACACCCACGCATCCACCCAGCATTAATACGGCTGCAGCAGCGATGATTTTTTTAGGCTTGTTCAGAAATGGTTTGTTCACAGTGCCACCACCTTTTGTTTATCTTGGTTGAGAGTTGTCGGGAACTACCTTTAGCCAGCCTTTAGGACAACGTCCAATTTCTGGGTAGTAGCCTGAAGGGTTGGAGCAGTAATACCGAAAATCTTGTCCGTTAGAGACATTATCGTTGCGCTCAATATATGTTTGTTGCTGCGGTTCGATATATATCGGCTGTGGCGCATAATAAACGGGCGGCGGCGCGTAGTAGACCGGCGGAGGACCATAATAATAAGGGTCGCCGATACTAATTCCAACACTCGGCCCGTAAAATCCCCCGTGACCGTAATAACCGCCATGACCCCATGCATAACTAGCGCTGCTCGCGGCTAATAAGCTTAATGCCGTTAATGCCAATAAAATGAATTTTTTCATGATGTCTCTCACCATTTGTTAGTACTTAATGATAATTCTGCATTAGAACTATTACCAAGCTAAGTTACTTTCGGTTGCAAATCCTGTGGTACAGGGTCTAAATTGATACAATTCGAGGCGTGCCGATGTGCAAAATTTAAACGCGCATAATGCCCACTCCGATGACATTGAATAGAGGGAGAATCAGGATCGTTCTTCACCAGCTTTTTCCATTGTTCCTATTGAATCCGGTGGAATTATATATGCACCTATAATAATCGGCATTTTTGTAAAGTAATAATCATCTCTAAACGCGATTAGATACTGAGATTAAATCGACGTAAGTCGGTAAGGAGTTTTCTCTGAGTATTCGATTCAAGCGCTGGTTGCGGCTTAAAATGATCAAGTAGATAAAAAGTTATAAATTGAATAAGGATAATCAACGCATGACTTATCACGCCTCGAATAAACGTTATGAACAGATGCAGTACAGATTTTGTGGTCGCAGCGGTTTAAAGCTGCCGCTATTGTCAATGGGCTTGTGGCACAACTTCGGCGACACAACCACATTGGCGCGTCAACGCGAGTTGGTGCATACCGCTTTTGATCACGGTATTACCCATTTCGATTTGGCAAATAATTACGGGCCGCCATATGGCAGTGCAGAAATTAACTTCGGTCGCATACTTAAGGAAGATTTAAAGCCTTATAGAGACGAGCTGGTTATTTCAACCAAAGCTGGTTGGGATATGTGGCCCGGTCCATACGGACAGGGCGGCGGTTCGCGCAAATATGTGCTGGCAAGTCTTGATCAAAGTTTGCAGCGGCTGGGACTGGACTATGTCGATATATTTTATTCGCACCGCTTTGATCCCGAAACGCCACTCGAAGAAACCATGGGCGCGTTAGCGACGGCCGTGCAACAGGGTAAAGCGCTGTATGTCGGCGTATCGTCATATTCTCCCGAAAAGACCCGGGAAGCTGCTGCTTTATTGCGTGAGTGGAAAGTACCGTGCCTGATTCATCAGCCTTCCTACAACATGTTCAATCGATGGATTGAGAAAGGATTGCTCGATGCGCTGGAAGCGGAGGGCATGGGTTGCATCACTTTCACAGCGTTGGCGCAAGGACTGCTAACGGATAAATACCTGAATGGTATTCCAGACAATGCGCGGATCAATCAAGCTGGTGGCGGATCGTTACAACAAGCCCATCTCAGCCCCGAAAATCTGGCCCGTGTCAGAGCGCTCAACGAGATCGCATTGGCGCGTGGTCAAAGTCTGGCACAGATGGCATTGGCTTGGGTGCTACGCGATCCACGCGTGACGACCACATTAATCGGGGCCAGTAGTCCAGCTCAGATTGTGGAAAATGTCGCCGCGTTGCAACGCCTGGATTTCACCGCTGAAGAGTTGACGGCGATTGACGGGTTGGCGCAGGAAGGCGGCATTAATTTGTGGGCTAAATCTTCACAAGGTTAAGCAGATTGTTTTGAGTGGAGATATTAAAGTCAAAAGGCCTGCGATGATGCAGGCCTTTGTATTACAGCGTACCGTTTAATGTAGCTATTATCGGAATGCTGCCGCCTGAAATTGTCCACCTGTCGCCTGATTTAATAGTGGGATCGGAATGGAGACCGGAGTTTGTTTACGGCGCTCAGAACTTGGCGCCACATTAAACACCTCACGATAGGTTTTACTAAAGTGACATGCCGACTGGAAACCACATGCCATGGTAATACTCAAAATCGACATATCCGTCTGACGTAACAACTCACGCGCTTTGCGCAAACGCAACGTTAAATAATAGTGTGTTGGCGACATTCCCATATGCTCTTTAAACATGCGCTGTAATTGCCGCGGCGAAGAATTGGACAGCTGCGCCAGGTCTTCGAGCGATAACGGTTCTTCTATATTTGCCTCCATCAACGACACGACCTCAACCATCGCAGGCCTTGCCGAATTCATCCGGACTGTTAATGGCACGCGCTGCTGGTCTTTATCATCACGTACATGTTCGAGAATAAATTGATCGGCAATGGCTGCGATAGTCGTTTTTCCCACCTGGCGAGAAATCAGATTGAGCATCATGTCCAGTGGCGCTATACCGCCAGTACAGGTTAAGCGATCCCGATCAATCACGAAAAGATCGCGTGAAAACGAGACGGACGGAAATGCGCGGCGTAATGCCGACATGTTTTCCCAGTGGGTCGCGCAGGTGTAACCATCCAGCAAGCCCGCTTTGGCTAAAGCAAAGGTGCCGGTACACAAACTACCCATCGCCACTTCTTGGTCCGCAAAATGCTGCATGAGTGACAATGACTCCGCATTGATTGCGGATTCTATATCTGTGCCGCCACAAACAAAGACAACGTCGGGGATGTCGTTTGGATCAGGCGGGGAGGAATCAATAGATAATCCATTGCTGGCGCATACCAAGCCACCTTCCGGGCTAACAACAGTCCAGCGATAGAGTGTTTTACCCTCTAGATAATTGGCCATTCTTAATACTTCGATGGCATTTGAAAATGCAATCATCGTAAAGTTATTAAGTGGAAGAAAAGCAAAATGCGAGAAAGATGAAATTTCACTTTTAGACATGACCCACTCCGTTGGCAACCATCAGCGACGGACAATGTACCGTCGAATTACTTAAAAAAACAAATGCTTTCGATTGTGCGCTGCAATAACCATGCCATTCGCGAACATGTAGCAATTGTTAAATTTTCGCAAATTCCATCTGACTTATTGGCATGCCTCGGAACGGTATTAGCGCATATCTCCGCCAATCCATTCATCACTTCATAGCGCTGGACGACAAATCAAATTCGGCGTGAGGTCAATCAACTGAGGCCTTGAGCGGCGTATTGCAATTGTTAATAAATCCATCCAAAACACATTGTTGTTTTTTTGTGTGTCGTCGATTTCCCGCGCCCGATTTCGTGCAGCGAGCGCGGTTTTGGCGCTATCGCCTGTGCTGTTTTGGTGAATAACAAAATTGGTGTAACGCAGCACCCATACAAAATTTTTTTGTGGCGAATCCGGATAAATTGCAATTAACACAACTATTCTCTTTTGCGCTTTGGGATCCATGCAGGCGAATAATTCGCTAAGTTTATTATGCGCCGGCGTTGAAAAAGATATTTTTCCCATTTTAAGCATCTTGGCTTTGCCGAGATCTCCATGGACTTGGCAAAAAGTGACAGCGTTGTCGTAATTTGAAAGGTTCCCGTCCGCTTTAGGAAATAGCACGGCTAGGCTTAGGACAAGATGTGGTCAACAGAGAGAGTTGGAATAAGCCAGCTTCGAGACGTTATCTCTTCGTGCATTTTAGTTGCTGTCACTACCGGACCCGAGCCCATGACTTCTACAAACGCGTTTTTTTCCCAGTCACTATCCGAGCGCGATGCGCCGGTGATGAAAGCCATTTCGCTTGAACTAGAGCGTCAGCAAGATCAGATCGAAATGATTGCGTCGGAAAACATCGTGTCGCGTGCCGTACTAGAGGCGCAAGGTTCGGTATTAACCAACAAATATGCCGAGGGTTACCCCGGCAAACGCTATTACGGCGGCTGTGAGTTCGTCGATCAGATTGAAGTACTGGCGCTGGAAAGGGTGAAGCAATTGTTCGGCGCCAGCTATGCCAACGTTCAGCCGCATTCCGGCGCGCAAGCGAACGGCGCAGTGATGCTGGCGTTAGTGAAGCCGGGCGATACGGTGCTCGGTATGTCGTTGGATGCAGGTGGACATTTAACCCACGGTGCACGTCCGGCCATGTCGGGAAAGTGGTTTAACGCGGTCCAGTATGGCGTGCGTCCCGACACTATGTTAATTGATTACGATCAGGTCGAAGCGCTAGCTAAAGAGCACCAGCCACGTCTGATCATCGCTGGCTATTCGGCCTATCCACGCCAGCTCGACTTTGCGCGTTTCCGCGCCATTGCTGACAGTGTCGGCGCGTTATTGATGGTGGACATGGCCCATATCGCTGGTTTGGTTGCCACTGGTCATCATCCAAATCCAATTGAACATGCGCACGTCGTGACCTCAACCACTCACAAAACGCTGCGTGGTCCGCGTGGTGGCTTCATTCTTACCAATCATGAAGATATCGCCAAAAAAATTAATTCGGCGGTGTTTCCCGGCTTGCAAGGTGGCCCCTTAATGCACGTTATTGCCGGTAAGGCCGTGGCATTTGGTGAGGCGCTGCAACCAGAATTTAAGCAGTACATCAGCAACGTGGTTGCCAATGCCAGCGCATTGGGCGAAGTTCTGAAAAAGGGTGGCGTCGATCTGGTCACTGGCGGTACTGAAAATCATTTATTGCTAGTCGATTTGCGTCCTAAAGGATTGAAGGGCACCGACGTTGAGCATGCGCTGGAACGGGCCGGTATTACCTGCAACAAGAACGGCATTCCGTTCGATACCGAGAAGCCCACCATCACATCCGGTATCCGGCTGGGTACGCCAGCAGGCACGGCTCGTGGCTTTGGTATCGAAGAGTTCCGCACTATCGGTGGTCTGATCGTCGAAGTATTGGATGGTTTAGCCCGCAAGCCAGAAGGCTGTGCCGAGACTGAGCAAAGTGTTCGTGCACGCGTGCTGACGATGTGTAAACGCTTTCCCATTTATTGAATTGTCATAACGGCTAAACGTAGGTTTAGCTTTCAATAAGATTGAAATTCAGATTGAAACTAACTATTTTCGGATTATTTCCGGTCACCAACGGAGCACACTATGAGCCAATTACACCAACAAAGTCTGGTCATTGATGGCCTGAATATTTCCAAGTGGGAACGACCGGTTTTTGAAGATATGAAAAAAGGGGGGCTCAGCGCGGTTAACTGCACCGTCTCGGTATGGGAAAATTTTCAGGGCACAGTCGGCAATATTGTCGACATGAAAAATCTGATCCGTGATAACGCCGATTTGCTCACGTTGGTGCGCGGTGTCGACGACATCAAGCGCGCCAAGAAGGAAGGCCGCACTGGCGTGATTCTCGGTTTTCAGAATGCCCATGCTTTTGAAGATAATCTGGGCTACATCGAAGTGTTTGCCGAGTTGGGTGTGCGTGTAGTGCAACTTTGCTACAACACGCAGAACATGGTCGGTACTGGTTGCTATGAACGCGATGGTGGTTTGTCAGGCTTTGGCCGCGAAGTGATCGCCGAAATGAATCGGGTCGGCATCATGGTCGATCTTTCTCATGTCGGTGGTAACACCTCTACTGAATCGATTCTGGCTTCCAGTAAACCGGTGTGCTATTCCCACTGTCTGCCATCTGGCTTGAAAGAGCATCCCCGCAACAAGAGCGATGAGCAACTGAAATTTATAGCCGATCATAACGGCTTTATCGGCGTGACCATGTTTCCGCCTTTCCTTAAGCGTGGCAGCAACGCCAACGTGGACGATTACGTCGAGGCATTTGACTATGTGATTAATCTTGTGGGCGATGATTGCGTCGGCATTGGCACTGACTTTACGCAAGGATATGGCAAGCCTTTCTTTGAGTGGTTGACGCATGACAAAGGTCGCCACCGTCGCCTGACTGATTTTGGCACTGTCACCAATCCTGAAGGTTTTCGCACCATTGGCGACTTTCCCAACCTGACTGTTGCGATGGAACGCGCAGGGTGGAAAGAAAGCCGGATTCGTAAGGTCTTGGGCGAAAACTGGATGCGTGTTTTTGGTGAAGTCTGGGTCGGCTAGCCGTAGTTAAGTCACTCCCAAAAACATGATCCGATTGAATCGATAACGACCAGAGAAAGCCAAAGATGAAACCTCAATTACCGATAGAAGTCGATGCAGAAACCGGCGTGTGGACGACCGATAACTTGCCGATGCTATACGTGCCGCGCCATTTTTTCACAAATAATCACACCGCCGTTGAAGCCGCGTTGGGTCGCGATAAGTATGCGCAGATTCTTTATGACGCAGGTCATAAGTCAGCGTATTTCTGGTGTGAAAAAGAAGCAAAACAGCATGGCATGAGTGGACTTGAAGTGTATCAACATTACCTCAATCGCCTGTCACAACGCGGTTGGGGGTTGTTTAGTTTCTCTGAAGTTAATGCAGCTGAAGCGACGGCAAAAATCAAGTTGCTCAACTCATCATTTGTTCTCCAGCAGCCTGATGCAGAAGGCAAACTTTGCTACATGTTTGCAGGCTGGTTCTCCGGCGCGATGGATTGGGTATCGGACACTACCGGTCAAAAAATAAAAGCAACCTGTATTGAAACCCAATGTGCTGGTGAGGGTCATGCGCATTGCGAGTTTACGGTCACGGCATTGTTGGCTTAAATAATATCGGCAGCAAAAATTGTTGTGCTGGCTCATTGGTCCTTTAGGAGTTTGAACATTCATCATGCGTTACCCACATCTCTTTTCGCCGCTGACTTTAAACAAGGTGACGCTGCGCAATCGCGTAGTCAGCACCGCACATGCCGAAGTCTATGCGGATGCTGGCGGCTTGCCGGGTGAGCGCTATATTCGCTATTATGAAGAAAAAGCCAAAGGTGGTTTGGGTCTGGCGATTTGCGGCGGCTCCAGTGTCGTGTCGATTGACAGTCCGCAAGGTTGGTGGAAGTCGGTCAACCTGACGACCGATAAAGTCATTGAGCCGTTGGCGCGATTGACTGAAGCGATGCATCGTCACGGTGCCAAGATCATGATTCAAGCGACACATATGGGGCGCCGCAGCTCGTGGCACGGCGAAAGCTGGCCGCATTTGCTGACGCCGTCTGGCATCCGTGAGCCGGTGCATCGTGGTAACGCTAAAATTATCGAGATTGAGGAGATACGTCGTGTCATCGCCGATTTCGCCGCCGCCGCCAGACGCGTCAAGGCCGCAGGCATGGACGGCATTGAAATTTCGGCCGCCCATCAGCAACTGATCGATCAATTCTGGAGTCCACGCGTGAATGTACGCACGGATGAATACGGCGGCAGCCTCGAAAATCGGATGCGTTTTGGCATCGAAGTGCTGACTGCTGTGCGTGAAGCGGTCGGACCGGATTTTTGCGTCGGCATGCGGATGTGTGGCGATGAATTCCACGAAGACGGCATTGATCACGACACCGCCAAACGCATCGCCAAGGCAATGTCAGAAACCGGTTTAATCGACTTTCTTAGCGTAGTGGGTTCTGGTGCTGATACGCACAATACACTGGTCAATTGCATGCCACCAATGGCATTGCCGCCGGAGCCTTTCGTGCACTTGGCGGCCGGAATAAAAACTGTGTCAAAAGTGCCGGTCATGCACGCCCAAAGTATTCGCGATGCCGGTCAGGCCGAACGTATTCTGGCGGCTGGTATGGTTGATCTGGTCGGTATGACGCGTGGCCAGATTGCCGATCCACACATGGTGATCAAGATCCGCGATGGCCGTGAAGATGAGATTAAACAATGCGTCGGTGCTAATTATTGCATTGACCGCCAATATAACGGTCTTGACGTTTTGTGTATTCAGAACGCGGCAACATCGCGTGAAGAAACCATGCCGCATATTATCGCTAAAAGCCGTGGTCCAAAGCGTAAAGTAGTTGTAGTAGGCGCTGGTCCGGCAGGATTAGAAGCCGCGCGGGTGGCACGTGAACGTGGTCATGACGTTGTGCTGTTTGAGCGGTGTGATGCCGTTGGTGGTCAGATCAATCTGGCCGCAAAAGCACCACAGCGTGAACAAATGGCTGGCATTGTGCGCTGGTTCGATATGGAAACCAAGCGACTGGGCGTTGATCGCCGACTTGGCGTGGATGCCGACCAAGCCATGATATTGGCAGAACAACCGGATATCGTCGTTTTAGCGACGGGCGGCAGCAATTTCACCGGACAGGTTCCTGCATGGGGCGTGGCAGACGGATTAGCGGTCAGTTCATGGGATATTTTGAGTGGACGTGTCGCTCCCGGCAAGAACGTGCTGGTGTATGACGGAATCAGCACACACGCAGGGTTCGGGGTGGCCGATTTTCTGGCGAGTCGTGGCAGCCAGGTTGAAATCGTCACGCCCGATGTCAAGATTGCGGACGATACCGGTGGTACGACATTTCCTATTTTTTATCGCCGCTTATATGCGCAAGGCATTATCCCTACGCCTAATTATTGGCTGGATCGTGTCTATGCCGAAGGTGATAAAAAGGTCGCTGTCTTACGGAATGAATACACCGAAATGCAGGAAGAGCGCGTCGTCGATCAGGTCGTCATCGAAAACGGCATCATGCCTAATGATCATTTGTATTGGTCGCTCAAACCACAATCGGCAAACCACGGTCAGACCGACATCAAGAAACTGTATGCAGCCGAGCCACAGCCAGCGCTATCTGAGCCGCTGGGTAACGGACGCTTTCTACTGTTTCGGGTCGGCGACTGCATTTCGATGCATAACATCCATGCAGCGATCTATGATTCGCTGCGCTTGTGTAAAGATTTCTGAGCATGGATTCATCAACATTCATCAGCATGAGCCCGATCGGAAATGGAACGATTGTTCATCTCAATCCAATCATCACTATTCTGTTCTGGATAGCCGTAGTCGGATTGTTATCCGGTCTGACGCGGAGGGCCACGTTGTGGCGCGCTGGCCGCAAGGGTGCAGTCGCGCCGGTGCAATGGATCGGGTTGCTGGCGATTCCTAAGCGTTATTTTGTTGACCTGCATCATGTTGTGGCCCGCGATCCGTATATCGCGCGCACCCACATTGCGACAGCAGGCGGTGCAATTGCGGCCATGGCGCTGGTTGCCATCAATTACGGTTTCATGTTGTATTGGCCGCTCTTAAATGCTGCGATTGCCTTATTTGCTGTGGTGATGTTGGTGGGTGTCATTTTTGTCTGGCATCGTCGCCGCACACCTCCTGCACGACTCTCGCTTGGTGCCTGGAATCGTTTGCCTTGGGTACTTGGTGCGCTAGCTTTGGGTCTATTGCTGATGGGTATTTTGCCGGTTGGTGTGGTATCTGGATTGACGGCAGTGGTGACAGTGTTGCTGCTAGGGTTTGGTGCCTGGAATATGACGGTCGGGATTGGTCGGGGCGGACCGATGAAACATGCGTTGGCAGGTTTGTTGCATCTGGCATTTCACCCACGCCCGGAAAGGTTTCAACAAAAAGCCGCACGCACAGGAATGGCAAAAGTCGGAGTGCCGACCATCGGAGTGCCGACCATCGGAGTGCCGACCACAGCCCTCAAACCTTTGGCATTGAATAAAGGTGAGCTCGGGGTGCGGACACCGCTGGATTTTCGCTGGAACCAGTTGTTAAGTTTTGATGCCTGTGTGCAGTGCGGCAAGTGCGAGGCCGCTTGTCCGGCCTTTGCTGCTGGCCAGCCGTTGAACCCAAAAAAACTGATTCAGGACATGGTGCTCGGCATGGCGGGTGGTAGCGATGCCCATTTTGCGGGTAGTCCTTATCCCGGTATACCTTTGGGTCAGCATCAAGGCGGCCCGCAAAAGGCAATTTTCCCAGGGCTGATCTCACCAGATACGATTTGGTCCTGCACGACCTGCCGCGCTTGCGTTGAAGAGTGTCCGATGCTGATTGAGCATGTAGATGCAGTGGTCGACATGCGCCGTAATCTGACGCTGGAAGACGGCGCGGTACCGGGGAAAGGACCCGAGGTTTTAGCCAATTTGCGTGAAACAGCCACGGCGGGAGGTTTTGATCTCAACGTGCGTTATAACTGGTCCATCGATTTGAACATCACCCAAATTGCTCCCGGCAAATCGGTTGATGTTCTATTGATTGTGGGCGAGGGTGGCTTTGACATGCGCTATCAACGCAGCTTGAGAGCATTGGTCAAAGTGTTGCAAGCTGGCGCTGTGGATTTCGCCATTCTTGGCGCGCTGGAAACAGATACCGGCGATGTGGCCCGACGTCTGGGTGACGAGGCAACCTTTCAGTCGCTCGCCAAACGCCTGATCGGCACGTTATCGACGCTGTCGTTCAAACGCATCGTGACTGCTGATCCGCATGTGATGCATTGCTTGCGCAACGAATATCCGGCGTTTGGCGGACGTTACGAGGTGTTTCATCACACGACGTTCATGGCAGCGTTGGCGAAACAGGGACAAATTACTCCCCGTGTCTCGATCGAAAGCGATCAAAGATTTACGTATCACGATCCTTGCTATCTGGGCCGTTACAACGGTGAGATTGAAGCTCCGCGTGAACTGCTTAAATTGATGGGACTGCCATTGCACGAAATGGAGCGCAACGGCATGCGCGGCCGTTGTTGTGGCGGTGGCGGGGGCGCGCCTTTAACTGACATTCCCGGCAAACAACGGATACCCGACATTCGCATTCATGACGCCCGTGCGGTAAAGGCCGACACCGTAGTGGTGGGTTGCCCAAACTGTACCGCCATGCTGGAAGGCGTCGTCGGACCGCGCCCTGACATCCGTGATATTGCCGAGCTGGTTGCCGCAGCTTTGGAGGCTTAAATGGAATCGACTTTGCATCACGCTATCAAACGGGTAAATCCGCGTCGTCCGTTTACGGTCACAGCCGAGGGATTAAGGCGAATCGTGCTGGGTCTTTCCAGTACCGGTTTAAAAGGCGAAATCGGCGATGTGGTGGATGTTTCGTTGATCGCTAGCGGACAGGCGCATCACCAGGCAAAGCCATTACGTTCCACTCAGTTGGCGACCAAGTCCTTTCTTGCCGTGGCGCATAGTGATCGTGGCGCATTGGATGAGCATGCGCGGCAGGTCATTGCGGCGGCGGCATTATTGGCCGATGCGGTCACTGAAGTTGTGTTGCTGGTCTTTGGTGAATTTAACGATGGCAATGACAGCAACGATGACAGCAACAATGCCAGCGCCATTTTGGGTGTTGACCGTGTCATTGTATTGCCGCAATACGGTAGTCACCTCTTTGCACCGGAACAAGAACTGGCAGCGTTACGCCATCTGATCGATACGCTGCAACCTGAGCATATTTTCATTCCTGATTGCACGCTTTCTGGCGGCGATTTGGGGAGGCGTCTCGGCGCTGCTTTGGCCCAAGCTGGCGATTCGGATGACTTCAATAGCGGCATTGCGACGCATGTCGTCGAGATCAACTCGACCGGATTGGCAACTTATCGCCAGCAACAATCCTTGATGGCACGCCGTAATTTGTCGCGCATCATTATGTTGGCCCCCGATGCGGTCGATACGCGTTTGCCATTTTTGGGGCGTGGCGAACTAGACGAAAAGCGCATCGCTACAGCGAGCGCCGCTGCTGCCGTTTCTGCGCAAGAGTCATCCCGATACCGCGACCACGGCATTAAAGTATTGGCGGCATCTCAAATGGCACTCGATGAAGCAGACTTTATCGTATCGGCAGGGAATGGTGTCGATGACGTCGCGACTTTTAATGGTTTGGCGTCTGTGTTGGAGGCGGCGGTAGGCGCAAGCCGTGTTGCCGTGGATGACGGCAAATTCAGTCGCGACCAACAAATTGGTGCGACCGGAAAAACCGTTAGCGCCAGCGTCTATCTGGCCTTCGGTATCTCGGGTGCGGTCCAGCATCTGCAAGGCATCAAAGATTGTCGTCATGTGATTACGGTCAATCTGGACGCAAGCGCGCCGATGATTAAGCGTGCCGATCTCAGCATTATCGATGATGCGCATGCGGTGATTACGGCTTTGCTGGAACAAGTCAAACAAGCCAGAAATGTTGGGGTCGGCAACATTGCGCTTAGCAATATTAAGGTTCGGACAGGGAGCGCATCATGAGCCTCAAAAAGGGTGCTTTGAAAAGGTTGGCTGTGCTGGTTTCCGTCGGCCGTCATCCGGTCAGCGGCATCGCGCGCTATAGCCGTAATGATGCTGCCGCCATGAGTATGGCGGTCGCATTGGCGCAGTCAACTGCCGCCATCAGCTTGGATATTATTCATGCAGGCAATCCCGACAATGCTGCGTTATCGGATTATCTGGCGCTCGGCGCTAAAACGGTCAAAGTCATTGCATTAGAAGACGATCAGAATATTATTCCGGTGTTGAAACAAGCGCTGGAAAACTACGACCTGATTCTTTGCGGCAGTTGTGCTGAAGGTGGCGAAGCATCGGGCATGGTGCCGTACTTGTTGGCGAGTCAGTTAGGGCTGCCAATCGTCGCTGATGTGTTTGGCATCACACCTGATCCTGCGTCCGCTTCAGATGACGTGAAGACTGACATTATGTTGCAACAGTTTTTGCCCAAAGGGCGTCGTCGGGCAATCGCCGTGACCTTACCGGCACTCTTGACCGTGCATCCATTAGCGCCATCCAATGCGCGATATGCCCACGCTAGCTTGCAAAGTGGTGCTATTGACCGTCATAAAACACGCACACAATTGTCATCTGTGACAAACAACCTTGATCAGCAGCAAGTGTGGCGCTTGTCACCGGCCACCGCCAGACCGTTAAAACTGGTCGCCCAGGAAAAGCGGTCCGGTCATGCCCGAATGTTGTCAGCGACGGTGGCTGAAAGTCGTGGCGGCAGGATGATTCAGGAAGGCAGTGCCAGTGAAAAAGCGCAGGCGATATTGACCTATTTGCGGGAGCATCGCCTTGTCGATTATTAAACTTCAAGCCCGACAGCGCTGTTCTTCAGCGACAGTATTAGTAAGCGTGTTGTTCTAAAAGTGTCATAGATGGAGAAGAAATTGAAAGTATCCAAACAGATTCAAGATTTGATTACCAAACGTCTAAAGGGTCACAGCCTGGACGCGCCTTTTTATCTAAGTCCTGAAATTTTTGACCTTGATATCAAGGAAATTTTTAGCAAGCACTGGATTCAGGTGGCGATTGATCCGGATATTCCGGAGCCGGGCGATTATGTGACGGTCGACATTGGCCGCAACTCTATCGTGATCTTGCGCGACGACGATATGTCGGTACGTGCGCATCACAACGTTTGTCGTCACCGTGGTGCGCGGTTGTGTTCAGAGCATAAAGGGTCCGTGGGCAATCTGGTATGTCCTTACCACCAATGGACCTACAATCTTACCGGAGAACTCATCTATGCCGAACATATGGGCGATCAGTTTAAGCACAGCGAACATCATCTAAAATCGGTACATGTAGAAAATCTGGCAGGATTGATTTTTATCTGTCTGGCCGAAGTGCCGCCACAGGATTTTTCGGTGATGCGCGATGCGATGATGCCGTATCTGCTTCCCCATGGATTGCAAGACTGCAAAATCGCCAAGCAAGTTGACTTGATCGAAGATGCGAATTGGAAACTCACGATGGAAAACAATCGCGAGTGCTATCACTGCGCGACCAACCATCCAGAGTTGACAGCATCGTTATTTGAATACGGTTTCGGCTACCAACCGTCACCGAATAATATTGAACAAGTCGAAGAATTCACGCGTTTGGCTGCGGAACGTAGTGCGCAGTGGGAGAGCGCTAATTTGCCGTCGCAAGAAATTGATCGGCTAGACGATTTGATTACCGGCTTTCGGACGCAACGGTTGCCATTAGATCGTGGGGGCGAATCACAAACATTGGACGGTCGCGTGGCTTCCGGCATTCTGCTAGGCGATTTTGACCGTGCAGATTTGGGTGGCTTGTCATTTTGGACACAACCCAATTCTTGGCATCACTTCATGAGTGACCATATTGTGAGTTTTTCTGTGTTCCCCATTTCGGCTGAAAAAACGCTGGTGCGCACCAAATGGCTCGTTCAAAAAGATGCCCGTGAAGGCATCGATTATCAGCTGGATAACCTGACGGCCGTCTGGAACGCTACCAATGATCAGGACAAGATGTTGGTCGAGTTATCCCAAAAGGGTGCCAATAGTGATGCGTATCAACCGGGGCCGTACTCGCCTTATACAGAAGGATTGGTGGAGAAGTTTTGCAAATGGTATATCGATCGCCTGACCGAATCAATTGATGTAATAGACTCGTCTGATTCGGTTGAGCCGATCACATTCATCAAATCGATCAAATCTTAAAGTATCGCCGGAGCAGGCCATGGAAATGTGTGTGGATAAGCTGACGTCTGTGAAACTAGATTTTCCAGAGGGTGTTATGCAGAAAAATAGTCAGCAAAGAATCAACAGCGAGCGTTTTTGGGATGCGCTACCACCGCCTTGGAATAGCGATATTCAGGAAACGCTGACGTGTATTCAGATACGCGTGGAAACGCATGACGTTAAAAGTTTTATTTTTGCGACGCCAGATAACAGCGGCTTTACGTTCCGACCCGGCCAGTTTATTACATTGGAACTGGAGATTGAGGGCGAAACGATTAACCGTTGCTATACCATCTCTTCGACACCGACACGACCGCATACGTTGTCGATTACCGTGAAGCGCGTTCCTAACGGGTCGGTTTCAAACTGGCTTCACGACAATCTGAAAGCGGGCGACAACGTGCGTGTGTTGGGTGCCGCTGGCGAGTTCACCTGCGTCACTTTTCCTGCCGATAAATATCTGTTTCTATCTGCCGGTTCTGGTATTACGCCATTGATGTCAATGGCGCGTACCCATTTTGATTTGTCGGATGACCGCGACATCACGTTCATTCACAGCGCTCGCACGCCGGACGACATTATCTTTGAACGCGAGTTGGCTTTGATTGCCAGCAGTCAGCAAAATTTCCGTACATGCTTTATTTGTGAGCGTCTGGGCGCACGGCGTGATTGGCATGGCCCGACCGGCATGTTGTCGTTATCCGCATTGACATTGATGGCCCCTGATTTTATGGAGCGTGAAATTTTTGTCTGTGGACCCGCGCCTTATATGAAGGCGGTGCGCAGCATGCTGGACGCCGCGGGATTTGAACGGCAGCATTATCACGAAGAAAGTTTTTCATTCGAAAATCTGCCGGAAGAGGTTCGAGAGGGAGTGTTGGAAGCAGTTCTGGAGGCGCACCAAGAGGCCGCCCCCAATGCCGAATTAGAACTCGCCATATCGCCGCCTTCCACCGAAGTTGCCGCATTGGCTTTGCTGATCAAATCGCCGGAAGTGACGAGTTTTAAAGTCATGTTTCAAAAGAGTGCACGCGAAATAGTCTGCGGCGCGCAGCAACATGTGCTGGAAGCGGCGCGTGCTACCGGCGTCCGGCTTGCCTCTTCGTGCGCGCAGGGAATGTGCGGAACCTGCAAGGTGAAGTTAATTTCAGGGCAGGTCGCGATGCAACACAAGGGCGGCATTCGTCAGCGCGAAATTGATCAGGGAATGGTGCTACTTTGCTGTAGCAAACCATTGACCGATCTTGTGATTGATAAATAATAATCGGTTGATGCAGGCGTTGTTGATGGTGTCACAGGAGATTCATTCTGATTGGTTCTGACTATTCCCGATGTTTGCTGATTTTTAGTGATTCTTTTACGTAGCTTGTGCCTTTGTTGTGTTAAGAACCTAGATCTGCAACGCGTTGGATTATCTATTATTGAACCGCTAAATAGCGTCGTAATTGAGCCAAATTTTGTCGCAAATTGCGTACTTGTGAGCTGTCTGATAGACGATGATTAACATGACGGAAAGTAAATGTTTTTGAAATCTGATTCGTCCAAAAAATTTTATGACGTTATTCATTTCACTTTTAAGAGGCTCTCAATGAAACTGCATTCAAACTCTCTGTTAATCAAGCTGTGTTGGCTGAGCCTCGGTTTAGGAATCACGGCTGTGTCAGGCTTAGCCATTGCAGACACTAAACCGGTTATCAATATTGGCTATGTCCAAGGTTGGTCAGATAGTGTTGCCACCACTTATGTCGCGGCGCAGATAATGCGAAAAAATCTTGGGTATGAGGTCAAGCTGGTGCCTGTTGATGCTGGATTGATGTGGCAAGGCGTGTCGCGGGGAGATCTGGATGCCACCATGTCTGCATGGCTGCCAGCAACACACGGTGCTTATTACGACAAACTCAAAGATAAGGTCGTTGATCTGGGTGTTAATTTTCATGGTGCCAAGATTGGCCTGATTGTGCCGGAATACGTGACGGCAAAAACGGTCGGTGATTTACAGGCACAAAAAGCAGCTTTTGACGGGCGCATCGTCGGAATTGATGCTGGTGCTGGCGTGATGATCAAGACCGAACAGGCAATTAAGGATTACGGGCTGGATTATAAGTTGATGGCAAGTTCGGGCAGTGCAATGACAGCCGAGTTGGACCGCTCCATTCGCGCACACAAGCCGATCGCCGTGACCGGCTGGATTCCGCATTGGATGTTTGCCAAGTACAAATTGAAGTTTCTTGAGGATCCTAAGAACGTGTTTGGTGACGCAGAACATGTAGATAGCGTCGCAAACCCGGGCCTGGCGGCTAAGGCGAAACCGATCAATGATCTGTTAAAGAATTTTTCCTGGAAGCCGGGCGAGATCGATAGCGTGATGTTGGCTGTACAAAACGGTGAAAAGCCAGAAGCTGCTGCAGATAAATGGGTTGCTGCGCATCCTGAGCGTGTGAAGGAATGGTTGCAGGTAGCAAACTAACCTAGGGTCGTTTTGGTCATATTGGGACTTTCTTTTAGCTGTAAATTAACCAGGACGCGTCATCCCTCATCAGGATGGCGCGTTTTGCGTTAGCTTGTCTGAACCACGCAGGTAAAAAAATGGAACGGGTATTTCGGCTAAGCTGAAATTAGAACGTTTTGGTGACGGAGACCAAAAACGTGCTTGCTAACGGATTTGATACTTCTGCCGCTCCCGCAGAATTTAATGCGCCGGTGGTGTAGTGTGCGTAAATTCCATTTTTGGCCCAGCCTTTGGTATAAGCGCCGGTCAGCGTCCAACCGCCATCAAGCACTTTTGACACTGCAATTCGGGTGTCCTGAAAGTTATAGGCTGAAAAATTTTGGACCCGCTCATAACCGTAATGTAATAGCAGGTTGTAGCCGTTACTCAGATCGAAGTTGCCGTTGAGGTCGAGATAACCGGAGCCCTGACTATTTTTGTTATTACCAACGCCCAGCGTCTTGCTGTCATAGCCAAAATAAGTCGGCGTGTAGGTGAGCCAGTATTTAACGTTAAGCCATTTATAGGTGGCCGAGGCAACTGCTTCCCCATAGTTATATTTAGTCTTAGCGAAAGACATTTCTGCGCCGGGATAAAGGTAATAGTAAATCAGGCCGCTATAACTAACATCTCCGACGGTGCCGGAATAGCCGCCATATAAATCCCATTCGACCGTACCGTTTTCAATGAAGTGATCGCTTACGCTTGACATCCAGGTTCCTGCCGACCATCCGCTGGGATGGGTATAGTCGATCCCACCTTGGATGGCTGGCTTGCCCCAGGTTTGCCGGAACCCACGTGACACGTATTGTGAGGCCAGCGTAAGGTTAGCGGTCCAAGGAGATGCGAGAAGCGTTGCTGCTTGCGGCGTATCGGTCGTTACCGGCGCTGTAGTTGTCGGCATAATTGCAGCGCTATTCGGTGCCGTCTGGGCCATTGTCGGAGCTTGATAGCCGCACGCCACGGCAGCGACTACTAAAAATAAAGTCGATTTTGGTGAAATTAAAGAATGAGATGATTTTTTAAGCATAGATAACACTCCGTTATAAATTAGCCCGATGTGATGGTTGCAAAGACGACGGGACCAACCTTCGCATCAACGCGCTAATTATTGCTGCCATGAATCTATTTAAGGGTTGGTAAATACGACCAAAAGTGATGGAATTACGACAGGACATCAGGGCGTCGTTCTGGCCTATTGAGAGGCGGAGCATTGATTGTCTTTTAACGACGGAAGTTGGTCGTTTTTTTAAAGCGATGGCGACTAAAAATAGTGCAATAACGACAATGTTGAAATGTCTATTCGCTGCGCGCAGACAGGTAAACCTGCATTGGTCTTCGCGCGACAGGGGCGCCGTCGTTTTTGATTAAGTGGTTGTCGCAAATTTTCATCCGGCGCAAAACCTTTCTGGCGACTATGGTACTAACTTACAACGCGTCTTGAACGCGCTTTTGATGCGCCGTTAATGCATGGGTTAATCCATGGGTTAATCTATTGTTAACTACAATGTTGAAGCGCTGATTGAATCGGATCAGCTTCAAAAGAATATCGGCGATCGCTCGCCAAAGTAAGTGAAGACAGTACCAAGTGATGACATCTACCGTTGACGAGTACTACAGCGCGGTAGCAGCGAACGATCGATCAGGAGGCAATTGATGAAATCAGGAAAAGTGGTCGTTGACCATCTCTACAAAGTCTTTGGAAACACGCCCGAGATAGCGCTAAGTATGCTTAAAAAAGGATACTCAAAGGATAAGATTTTTGCTGAGACCGGACAAGTGGTCGGTGTACAGGATGTTTCCTTCGAAGTGCAAGAGGGTGAGATTTTCGTACTAATGGGGCTTTCCGGGTCTGGTAAATCAACGTTGATTCGCCTGATAAACCGATTAGTTGATCCGAGCGCGGGCAGTGTTTGGGTAGACGGTCAGGACGTTGCCGCGATGTCTAAAGCGGAACTGATCGATTTGCGCAGACGTGACATGAGCATGGTGTTTCAGTCGTTTGCATTGATGCCGCATCGGACTGTACTGTCGAACGCCGCCTTTGGTCTGGAAGTTGCGGGGATTCCAAAGAAGGATCGTGAACGTCAGGCGATGAAGGTTCTGGAGCAGGTCGGCCTAGCGTCATTTGCCAACAAACTGCCATGCGAGTTATCGGGCGGCATGCAACAACGGGTCGGTTTGGCGCGGGCGCTGTCGGTGAATCCGTCGCTGATGATCATGGATGAAGCATTTTCCGCACTTGATCCTTTGAAGCGTAAAGAGATGCAGGACGTCTTGCTCGAACTACAAAAAGAGCAACGCCGCACGATTATTTTTGTCTCACACGATCTGGAAGAGGCGTTTCGGATCGGTTCTCGTATCGCGATTATGGAAGGCGGGCGTTTGGTGCAGGTCGGTACGGCGCAGGAAATTATCGATAATCCGGCAGAAGAGTATGTACGCGCTTTCTTTGACGGCGTTGATACCAGTCGCTATCTGACCGCCAGCGATCTCATGCAATCAAATACGATACCGTTAATAAAATCCACCGATGAGCTAAAAGTAAATCCCCATTTATATGCAAGCAGCGGGTCCGACTTTGCCTTCGTGGTGGATGACGCACGCAAGGTGAAGGGTATCGTTCCTACACGCGGTTTTGCCGATGCCAGCGGCGTGATGCAGCCGTTGACATTGCAAAAAGTTGAACAGATTCACTATCGCACCTCACTTCGGGTGGTGATGGGGAAATTGATCGCCAGTCCGGTTCCACTTCCTGTAGTCGACGAAAATGGCTGTTATTGCGGCGCGATCAGTCAATCCATGATTCTTCAAGCACTATCCAAACCGGAGGGCTCTCATGTCTGACACTATTCCACTCGGACGTTGGGTCGATCACGGCGTCCACTATATTCTTGACAAACACGGCAACAGTTTTGACGCCTTTGGCAGCGCCATCAGCTGGTTTGCCGAATCCATCGAACATGGTCTGCAAATACTACCGATCTGGGTTTTGGTAGGTTTCTTTATTGTGATGGGTGTGTGGCGGGTTGGCTTCAAGTTTGCACTATTTACGCTAATTGCCTTCCTGGTCATCATTGGTACCGGTTTTTGGGATCAGATGGTGGTGACGTTGGGATTGACCATTTCTGCAACGCTCATTAGTTTAGCGCTCGGCATTCCATTGGGTATATGGGCCGCAAATAGCAAAAGGGTGGCAATGGTTGTGCGTCCGATACTCGATCTGATGCAAACGATGCCCGCATTCGTGTACTTGATTCCAGCGGCGATGATGTTTGGTCTGGGGCGAGTACCAGGTATTATTTCGACCGTCATTTTTGCCATGCCACCAGCCGTTCGTTTAACCGCGCTTGGTATTCGTCATGTCAATAATGAGATTATTGAAGCAGGGCAAGCTTTTGGTTGCACGCCTTGGCAATTGCTCTATAAAGTACAGTTTCCAAATGCTTTGCCATCGATCATGGCAGGAATTAACCAAACGATTATGATGGCGTTATCGATGGTGATTATTGCATCAATGGTCGGTGCGGGTGGATTGGGTAACGATGTGTTGGCGAGTATTCAACGGCTGGATATTGGCCTTGGATTTGAAAGTGGCTTGAGCGTGGTATTGTTGGCGATTATTTTGGATCGGATTACTGAAAGTTTTGGCACCACGCCTGAAGCTGGCAAGGTACAGCGATTCTTTAAGTTGCGCAAAATGTTTAGCAAGCATCGGGCATCTTCGGAAAGCGGCGAGACAGCCGGTGTCCAGTTGACCCAATTGCCATAATAAAAGACTGGGAATTGCTTGAATGCGCGAGGGATTTCCCTCGCGTCCAGATCGGATGTCGGATGGAGATCACATGGCGTCGCAACAAGTACCCGCAATAGTTTTGTCCCAGCCTGCGGCATTAGCCGCTGCTTACAGTCACACTGGCGAATCAAAATTTGGCAACACCACGCATTTTGGTTTTTTGACGCTATCGAATTTTTCCATGATTGCCTTTTCGAGTGCGATCGAAGTTTTACGTATGGCGAACTATATCAGCGGTCAACCACTTTATCGCTGGTCTGTCATCAGCATGGATGGCCGCCCCGTACCGGCCAGCAATGGCTTGCCAGTGTCGCCGACGCAGACTCTGGAACAGGCGGGTATTCCAGACGTTCTGTTTGTCTGTGGCGGTGTCCATATTCATGACGCCGTCAATGAAAAACTATGTGCGCTTCTGTTGAAGCTGGCTCGCAGCCACGTCAAGCTTGGCGGTATATGCACTGGCAGCTATGCGTTGGTCAAAGCCGGATTGATGAACGGTTATCAATGTGCGATTCATTGGGAAAATCTTTCTGCGTTGCGTGAGGAATTTCCTAAAGTCCTCTTCTCTGAAGGATTATTTTCGATTGATCGGGATCGATTGAGTTGCTCCGGTGGCACCGCCCCAATTGACTTAATGCTGCATCTGACCGCCACCAGCTTCGGCAAGACGCTGGCTGCAGAAATTTCAGAGCAATTCATTCTCGAACGAATACGCGATAGCAATTATCAGCAACATATTCCGATTGCGGCGCGCCTGGGATTTAGTCGCAAGGAATTAATTGAAGTGGCGCGCCTGATGGAGTCGCATATCGAGGAGACCTTGTCTTTCGATGAAATCGCGCGATTGGTGGGGCTCTCCCAGCGTCAGTTGCAGCGTATGTTTAAATATTATCTTGATGTCACACCAACGCATTATTATTTGCAACTACGTTTGCGGCGCGCCCGTGAATTGTTGCTTCAGACTGCCATGTCAATCATGAGCGTCACCGTGGCTTGTGGATTTCAATCATCCTGCCACTTCAGTAAAGCGTACCGCAATCAGTTTGGACGATCACCGAGTAGTGAACGTCATTTACATCATCCATTTCTTGCCGCCACCGATCATTTGCTTCCGCGTGAAGAGCTGGATGCTTCGGGCGCCGCCGCAGCATCAAAGGTATTTGACGCAGACAGACAATAGGATGTCGCAATCTATCCACGTCGCACGGGTTGCGGAGTGTAATTTATAGGTATTGCACGGCGGCATACTATTGAAGAGTTAAAGCTGATGTGCGGCAATAAATAATTACTTATGGTGACAAATCCCTGATTGATACACGATGTCTGATCCAGGGCTCTAAGAAACATACTGAATCTTGCGCCGCTACTTGCAATGAATTGCATAAGGCGTTAATCGTTAAATCAAGAAATAGAAAAGCATCTTTTTGTTGCCAGTTTTTATACTCGGCATGCCAGTTCTTTGTTCGGAGAAACGCAATGAAATGTTTTAATCGTAAGGTGATCGCTCGTGTTGCTGCGGTAGGGATGCTTAGCCCCTTGATGTTAACAAATGTAGCATCGGCAAGCGAGGCAAAAGCTTGCCAAAATGTTCGATTTGCCGATGTCGGATGGACCGATATCGCCGCCACAACCGGTTTGGCATCGGTCGTGTATGACGCTTTGGGGTATCACACAACCAAAACCATCGCGTCGGTACCGATCACTTTTGCCGGTATAAAAAATAAGCAGATTGATATATTTTTAGGTTATTGGTCACCAACGATGGACCCGATGATCGCACCATTTTTGAAAGACAATAAGCTTAAAGTTTTGGCCGCCCCGAACCTCACCGGCGCGAAATATACGCTCGCTGTACCGAGTTACGTCTATGACGCTGGTCTAAAAACGTTCGCTGATATCGCAAAGTATTCGAAAGAACTGGACGGAAAAATTTACGGCATCGAACCTGGAAATGATGGCAATGCGGTGATATTGAAAATGCTTGGAAAAAACGAATACAACTTGAAAAGTTTCAAGCTGATTGAATCCAGTGAAGCGGGAATGATGGTCGAACTTGGTCGTGCGGTTAAACAAAAGAAATGGATCGTATTTCTTGGCTGGGAACCGCATCCAATGAACGTTCAACAAAAGATCAACTTTCTAACCGGTGGTGATGATGTGTTTGGACCAAATTATGGTGAAGCCAAAGTTTTTACAGTTCTTCCTGCGGACTATCAGGCGCGTTGTCCCAATGCCGATCAACTAGCCCAAAATTTACACTTTACGACTGACATGGAAAATCAGGTGATGCTACCGATCATGGAAAGAACCGACCCGAAAGAAGCAGCCAAGGCGTGGCTAAAAAAGAATCCTGACGTCCTCAGAAAGTGGTTAATGGGCGTGAAAACGTTTGATGGAAAAGAGGGTTTGCCAGCTGTGAAGGCAGCGCTTGGCTTGTGAGAAATTAATCATTATTTGTTTCCCCTTTCTGTCGCTTGCATTGCCGTTATCAAGAAAAAATATAACGACAAGCGTGGCGGAGAGGGAGGCGGAGAACGCTCCGGAAGAATTGGTCGCCGAATTTTATTTTTTGGCGGTATCAGCGACCCAATTTAACGGAAATATACACTCTGATTTTAATCAGGAGGAGATCATATGTCAGAAAATCGCGGTGTCGTCTATGTCGGTGACGGCAAGGTAGAAGTACATTCCATTCCGTTTCCAAAGCTGGATAATCCCCAAGGTAAGAAAATTGCGCATGGCGTCATTTTAAAAGTTATTTCCACCAATATTTGTGGCTCAGATCAGCATATGGTGCGCGGTCGTACTACCGCACCAACTGGCTTGGTATTGGGACATGAAATTACGGGTGAAGTGATTGAATGCGGTTCGGACGTGGAGACGCTGAAAAAGGGTGATTTGGTATCAGTGCCGTTCAACGTTGCGTGCGGCCGCTGTCGGACATGCAAGGAGCAACACACTGGCGTATGCGAAACAGTCAACCCCGCCCGTGCTGGCGGCGCTTATGGCTACGTCGACATGGGTGGCTGGATTGGCGGTCAGTCAGAATATGTGATGGTGCCGTATGCCGACTTTAACTTATTGCGCTTTCCCGATAAGGATCAGGCAATGTCAAAGATCCGCGATCTGACATGCTTATCTGATATTTTGCCAACCGGTTATCACGGTGCGGTCACTGCGGGTGTTGGTCCCGGTACTACGGTGTACGTGGCCGGGGCGGGGCCGGTCGGCCTTGCCGCGGCAGCTTCTGCACGATTATTAGGCGCAGCGGTAGTGATCGTGGGTGACGTGAATCCTTTGCGTTTAATCCATGCGCGCAATGTCGGTTTTGAAACCGTCGATTTATCGCTCGATGCCACACTCAGCGATCAGATAGAAAAAATTCTTGGAACGCCCGAAGTCGATTGCGCCATTGATTGTGTTGGTTTTGAAGCGCGTGGTCATGGGCATGCTGGTGCACAGGAAGAGGCGCCAGCTACCGTACTCAACTCCTTGATGGAAATCACACGGGTTGCTGGCAAGATTGGTATTCCCGGCTTGTACGTTACTGAAGATCCTGGTGCAACTGATCTGGCCGCTAAAAAAGGCAGTCTTAGCATACGCCTGGGTTTAGGGTGGGCAAAGTCGCATAGCTTTCACACCGGTCAAACGCCAGTAATGAAGTACAACCGGCAATTGATGCAGGCGATCTTATGGGATCGGATCAAGATAGCAGACATTGTCGGTGTTGAAGTCATCACGCTGGATAGTGCTCCAAAAGGCTACGAACAGTTCGATGCAGGTGCTCCGAAAAAGTTTGTCATTGATCCACATAATTTGATCAAACGTGCGGCCTGATGATGGATTGGCGAGATCCGCTCATTAGCAGATAATGTCTTCAGCATCTTTATGCTCCAAAAAAAGAGCTTGATCGACTTGACGTGATCAAGCTCTTTTTGATTGACGGCTTTGTTGATTAAATGATGCGTTTTTTTAAATTAAGTTGTCATGCACGATAAGAGGTTTTTGATGAAAAATACACCGACTTACGGCCTTACTTTGTCCTGTCCAAGCGAGGTTGGTCAGGTCGCTGCCGTCGTCAAATTTTTGGCAGATCGACAGTGTTACATTGCTGAAATTGCAGTCTTTGACGATGATGATTTTCGTACCTTTTTTCTGCGATGTATCTTCCGCGCGCCCGAGGACGAATCTCTTCAGCAGGAGCGTTTACGTGCGGATTATTATGCACATTTATGCGCAGATTTTTCCGTCATAGCGGAACAATTTGGCATGCATTGGCAGATTCACGATATGCACCATCGTCCGAAAGTGGTCGTCATGGTGTCAAAGTTAGATCATTGTCTGGCTGATTTGCTGTTCCGTTGGAAAATGGGCGAGTTACCGATGGATTTCACCGCGATCATATCTAATCACCCCGATCTTGCACCGCTGGCGGCGGCGCACAATATTCCCTTCCATCATTTGCCGGTTACCCAGGAAACCAAGGCAGAGCAAGAGGGTGAAGTGTTAGCGTTGATCGCGGGTTACGGAGCAGAGCTGGTGGTGTTGGCGCGTTATATGCAAATATTTTCAGAGGAAACGAGTGCGACATTGCGTGGCAAGGCGATCAATATTCACCATTCTTTTCTACCCAGCTTTAAAGGCGCTAAACCTTACCATCAGGCATATCAACGCGGCGTCAAGCTCATTGGTGCGACATCTCATTTCATCACCGATGATCTGGATGAAGGCCCGATCATTGAGCAGGCGGTGGAGCGCGTCGACCATACTTATACGCCAGAAAAATTGTTAGCTGTCGGGCGGGATGTGGAGTGTCTGGCATTGTCGCGGGCAGTACAATATTTTATTGAACACAGGTTATTCGTCAATGCCAATCGGACGGTGATTTTGCAGTAGGACCAGTTACGGGTACGCGTGTTTCTTTGGAGTAATCGTTGTTAGTTTTACGGAGCGGATCGGTCAGCAATCAGGGTTGATTTTTTTTATTGAAACAATCTCTGTACGTACGTCGCTACTTCCAGCAGCGTGCCATTTAGGTCTCACGCAAGGAAGATTGCTGGCGGCGCTCTTGCGAGTAAGTCCCGGAAGGCAATGGGAGGCTTTTAACACGCAGAAGCGCATCTCAGTGCATATGTCGGTGGACATACCGCGCAAATATGCATATTTCTCCATTTTTTGTCCACATCGTCCAGATTGTCAAAATCACCGCAAATCACACCAATTACGACATCCGTGTCGGAAAAATACAAACGCCTGTCATCTTTGGAAAATAGTGGTCGTTCCGTTGGATCAAGAATGGGTCAAGGAAAAGCGGACTGCGTAACCGCATCAAACCTAGGCGTTGGTTGAGGTTTGCCAAGGGGCGGCGGTTGTTTCGCCGGGTTTAGACGGTCGTTATTCCAACATATCGTATCTACTTCAAGGGAGTCGTGATGCACGTTCTGGAAAATAGTTTCAATGATTTCTTTTCTACAAGCACGCGATGAGCATTAGCACCTTTGATCTTTTTAAGGTTGGTATCGGGCCATCAAGCTCGCATACCGTCGGGCCGATGATCGCCGCGTCGCGGTTTGCCAGGTATTTGCAACAGAGTGGCTTGTTGGGAGCGGTCAGTGCAATACGCTCCGAGTTATATGGATCGCTTGGTGCAACGGGAAAAGGCCATGGCACCGACAAGGCAGTGTTGCTTGGGCTGGAGGGCTATTTGCCCGATCAGATAGACCCGGATTTTGTCGAGCCGCGCCTTACCGAGATACGTCGGACTAAACAGTTGCTGCTCAACGGTGCGCACCCGATAGCGTTAAGTGAAAAAGAGCATTTACTCTTTTTTCGCCGTGAATCGTTGCCGCAACACCCAAACGGCATGCGCTTTCTGGCCATGGATGCCAGCGGAAAAGTGCTTGCGCAAAAGGAGTATTACTCGGTTGGCGGTGGCTTTGTCGTCAGTCAGGAAGGGCAGCCGATCAATGGCGTGCAGGTGAACGGGCCAGATGTGGCCCATCCGTTTCATTCTGGAGATGACCTGCTGCGGATTTGCAGGGAAAAAGAGTTGACCATCGCGCAATTGATGATGGAAAACGAAAAGTATTGGCGCACCGCAGAGGAAGTGCGCAGCAAGTTGCTTGGTATTTGGGATGTGATGGCTGGTGCGATTAAGCGTGGTTGCGCCACTGATGGCGAGTTGCCCGGACCGATGCGCGTTAAGCGTCGTGCGCATGAGTTATCGCAGCAACTTCGGAATCGCTCTGAAGAGTCACTTAATGATCCGCTCTCGATGCTGGATTGGGTGAATCTGTATGCGATGGCTGTCAATGAAGAAAACGCTGCGGGCGGGCGGATCGTCACGGCACCGACCAATGGTGCGGCAGGCGTCATTCCCGCAGTGTTGCAGTATTACATCAAGTTTGTGCCGGGTGCCAATCTTGATGGCGTGATGACTTTCTTGCTGACGGCCGCCGCGATTGGATTGATCTATAAAGAAAACGCTTCTATCTCAGGTGCAGAAGTTGGCTGTCAGGGCGAAGTCGGTGTTGCCTGTTCGATGGCGGCGGGTGCGCTTGCATCAGTGCAAGGCGGTACGACAGAGCAGATCGAGAACGCAGCCGAAATCGGGATGGAGCACAACCTTGGTATGACCTGTGATCCGGTTGGCGGGCTGGTACAAATCCCTTGCATTGAGCGCAATGCGATGGGCGCGGTCAAGGCCATCAATGCTGCCAGAATGGCGTTACGCGGAAACGGCAAACATTATGTATCGCTAGATAAAGTGATCAAAACCATGATGCAGACCGGTGCTGATATGAAGACCAAATATAAAGAAACATCGCGTGGTGGACTGGCGGTCAACGTGATTGAATGCTGACCAATCGTGATCATCAAGGCTGATTCAGCATACATCATCAAGTTTAAAAATTTTATCCGATCATCCAAACCAGTTATCCATATTTTATACAGCACCCGCATTCTTTTAGGAAAATCATGCGTAATTATTCGATATTCAGTTTGATCCGTAACGGACTTTCTTACCATGAAAACTGGCAGCGGGCCTGGAAAAGCCCTGAGCCAAAAACTGAGTATGACATTGTCATTATTGGTGGCGGCGGTCATGGTCTGGCGACGGCTTATTATCTGGCAAAAGTACACGGTCTGCGCAATATTGCGGTGATCGAAAAAGGCTGGATCGGCGGTGGCAATACGGCTCGTAATACCACCATCGTACGTTCAAATTATTTGTGGGATGAGTCTGCGGGCCTGTATGAAAAAGCCATGCAGTTGTGGGAAGGCCTTTCCGAAGATTTGAACTATAACGTCATGTTCAGCCAGCGTGGCGTGATGAATCTGGCGCATACCTTGCAAGACGTACGCGATACCGATCGTCGGATTAATGCCAATCGTCTTAACGGCGTTGACGCTGAATGGCTGACACCAGCGCAGGTGAAAGAAATCGTTCCGATCATTAACTTGAATAGCCACTATCCAGTACTTGGCGCATCGTTTCAACGGCGTGGTGGTGTGGCGCGCCATGATGCGGTGGCGTGGGGTTATGCACGGGGTGCGGATGCACGCGGCGTCGATATTTTGCAGAACTGCGGCGTGACCGGCATCCGTCGTGAAAACGGTGCGGTGACCGGGGTAGAAACAGTCAAGGGCTTTATCAAGGCTAAAAAAGTAGCGGTAGTGGCCGCGGGTAGTTCCAGTTTGATTGCCAGCATGGCTGGAATCAGATTACCGCTGGAAAGCCATCCGCTGCAAGCGTTGGTATCAGAGCCAATTAAACCAATCATTGATACGGTTGTGATGTCGAACGCCGTCCACGCGTATTTAAGTCAATCCGATAAAGGCGATCTGGTGATCGGCGCGGGGGTCGATCAATACACCGGTTATGGCCAGCGTGGAAGCTATCAAACCATCGAGAGTACGTTGCAGGCAATTGTGGAAATGTTTCCGGTGTTGAGCCGGGTTCGCATGAATCGGCAATGGGGTGGCATTGTGGATGTGTCGCCGGATGCATGCCCGATTATCTCGCTGACCGATATTAAGGGTTTGTACTTTAACTGCGGATGGGGAACCGGCGGCTTTAAAGCCACGCCAGGATCAGGTTGGGTGTTTGCCCACACCATCGCTAACGATAGTCCGCATCCGCTGAATGCACCATTCTCGTTGGATCGCTTTTATACCGGCCATCTGATCGATGAGCATGGCGCTGCAGCGGTTGCACATTAAACGCTTGGCAACAATGCCGACGAGAAGAATAAAGCATACCCCATTATAAAAGACAGATTCTGGAGAAATACCATGTTATTGATCACTTGCCCATGGTGCGGGCCGCGTGCAGAGAGCGAATTTCATTGCGGTGGTGAGGCGGATATTGCGCGCCCTTTAAATACAGAGAATTTAACTGATAAAGAATGGGGCGACTACCTGTTCATGCGCAAAAATCCACGCGGTGTGCACCGTGAACAATGGGTGCATAACCAGGGTTGTCGTCGCTGGTTCATGGCTGAGCGCGATACGGTCACGTATGAAATTTTGGGATATAGCAAGTTTGGTGATGGTGTTGTTCATCAGGGCGCATCTGTTGGTAAAGAAATTGCAGCAGTGGCATCGGTAGCAGCGTCGACTGTGACGTCGACAGCAGCGGGGAGCGCAGTATGAACGCCGTAACCAAGGTGGATAGTAAGTTGGACACCAAGCCATCCATGGAACCAACTAAAAATCAAAGTCATCGTTTGATGGAAGGCGGCAGAATCAATCGCCAACAACCGGTCATGTTTTCCTTTAATGGTAAAACTTATCAAGGGTTTCACGGCGATACGTTGGCGTCCGCGTTACTCGCGAATGGCGTCCATTTTGTTGCACGCAGCTGGAAATATCATCGGCCGCGCGGGATTGTCACCGCCGGTGTTGAGGAGCCGAATGCATTGGTGCAACTCGAAACTGGCGCTTACACGGTCCCGAATGCCCGCGCTACAGAGCTTGAGCTTTACCATGGGCTGACTGCGACCAGCGTCAACGCTAAGCCGAACATCGAAAATGATCGGATGGCGGTGAATCAACTCATTGCGCGTTTTATTCCAGCCGGGTTTTACTACAAAACATTTAAGTGGCCGCGTAGTTGGTGGGGCAAGTATGAGGAAGTGATCCGCGCCGCTGCCGGTTTGGGCAAGGCACCTGCCGAACTGGACCCTGATCGTTACGAGAAAACCTATGCCCATTGCGACGTCTTGATCGCCGGTGGCGGACCTGCGGGTTTGGCTGCCGCCTGGGTCGCTGGCAAATCCGGTGCGCGTGTGATTCTGGTGGATGATCAGGCTGAACTGGGCGGCAGTCTGTTGTCTGGCCCGGCTATCATCGACGGCAAGCCCGCCACGGCGTGGGCGGCACATATTGCAGCAGAATTGCGCAACATGCCGGAGGTGATAGTCCTGACGCGCAGTACGGTGTTTGGCTATCAGGATCACAATCTGTTGACGGTCGCAGAGCGATTGACCGAGCACTTGCCATTGATTTCACGCGGAAAATTACGCGAGCGTCTTTGGAAAGTCAGGGCCAAACATGTGATTCTGGCGACCGGTGCACACGAGCGTCCTATCGTATTTGGCAATAATGATTTGCCGGGCATCATGCTGGCTTCCGCAATTTCGACTTATATCCATCGGTATGGCGTATTGCCGGGTCGCAATGCAGTGATTTTTACGAATAACGATGATGGCTATCAGTCTGCGCTCGATCTAAAAAGCGTCGGTGCGCAAGTCATGGTGATTGATCCGCGTGCCGCCAGTAATAGCAGTTTGCCTGCGTTGGCTAAACGTCACGGCATTACCATCATCAATAACGCGGTAGTGGTTGCGGCCACAGGTGGTCGCCATGTCAAGTCGGTCGAAGTGGCCACGCACGTTGATGGCGTACCGGGAGCGGCGATCAATACGTTCTCCTGCGATCTGATCGGGATGTCAGGCGGTTGGAATCCAGTGCTGCACCTTTTTGCACAATCGGGTGGAAAAGCACAATGGGATAATGGAAAAGCGTGTTTCGTCCCCGGTTCTGCGATGCAAAAGGAAACCAGCGTCGGTGCTGCCAATGGCGATTTTAGGTTGGGTGGTGCGCTGCGTGATGGTGCACTAGCGGCACAACACGCGGTCAATGCGCTATATTTTAATTTATCAGCTATACCAACCTGGAAAGTCGCCGATATTGCGGAAGCGCCGATATTCCCTTTATGGTTGGTGGGAGATCGCACACGCGTCGGACGTGGCCCGAAACAATTTGTCGATTATCAAAATGATGTGTCGGCGGCGGATATTTATCTCGCGGCGCGTGAAGGTTATCACTCGGTCGAGCACGTGAAGCGATATACCGCGCTGGGCTTTGGTACCGATCAGGGTAAGTTGGGCAACATTAACGGAATGGCAATTCTCGCCGAAGTATTAGGCAAGACCATTCCTGAAACCGGCACCACGACTTTCCGCCCAAACTATACGCCGGTCACATTCGGCACTGTGGCTGGACGCGAATTGGGTGATTTTTTGACGCCGATTCGCAAAACTTGCATCCACGAATGGCATGAAGAACAGGGGGCGTTGTTTGAAGATGTCGGCAACTGGAAGCGTCCCTGGTATTACCCGCGCGGTAATGAAAATTTGCATCAGGCGGTGGCGCGGGAATGTCTGTCCGCTCGCAATAGTGTTGGGATATTGGATGCATCGACCCTTGGAAAAATCGATGTGCAAGGCCCCGATGCGATCACATTGCTGAACTGGATGTACACCAATCCGTGGAACAAACTTGAAGTCGGAAAGTGCCGTTATGGTTTGATGCTGGATGAGAACGGTATGGTCTTCGACGATGGCGTTACAGTGCGTCTCGGTGAACAGCATTTTTTGATGAGTACGACAACCGGCGGTGCAGCGCGCGTGCTCGACTGGATGGAGCGCTGGCTGCAAACTGAGTGGCCGGACCTGAAAGTTAATCTGACCTCGGTCACGGATCATTTTGCAACCTTTGCCGTGGTGGGTCCAAAGGCGCGTCAGGTATTGCAAAAAGTGTGCAAAGATATTGATTTTTCGAACGCGGCATTTCCTTTCATGTCGTTTCGCGACGGATCGATTAAGGATGTTGTCACCCGCATTATGCGCATCAGTTTTTCGGGCGAGCTGTCGTATGAAGTCAATGTGCCTGCAAACATGGGGCGGGCCATTTGGGATGCGATTATTGCCGCTGGTGAAGAATTTGATATCACGCCGTACGGCACCGAAACCATGCATGTATTGCGGGCAGAAAAGGGTTACATCATCGTTGGTCAGGATACTGATGGCTCGGTGACGCCGTTTGATCTGGGGATGGGTGGCCTATGCGCAAAATCGAAAGACTTTCTTGGTAAGCGTTCATTGACGCGCTCTGATACCGCGAAGGAAGGACGCAAGCAACTGGTCGGCCTGCTCACGAATGACCCCGCATTTGTATTACCTGAAGGTGGACAAATTCTGGTCGCACCAACGGATGGTAATGCGCCTTCGACCAAGATGATCGGGCATGTCACATCCAGTTATTTTAGCCCGATTTTACAGCGCTCAATTGCCTTTGCGCTGATCAAAGGCGGATTAAGCAAGATGGGCGAGAGCGTTACCGTTCCGACTGCATCGGGTGGTTATGTCAACGCCAAAATTAACAGTCTGGTTTTTTATGATGTAGAAGGAGTTCGTCAACATGTTGAATGATGCCAACCACCTGTCTCAGGATTTCAAACCGCAAGATCTTCGGGCCCCTGCGCCGATAATCAATCTATCAGGTGCATTGAAAATGACGTCGCCACTAGCCAGCGTGGCGGGATTAATGGGACCGCTTTCTTCCGGAACGAATCAGGCCTTTAGCGTTTATGAACGACCGTTTCTGGAGTTAATTAACGTCAAAGGAGAGGCGAACTCTGATGTGTTTCAGGCGGCGATCAAAAAGGCAACCGGCGCAACGTTACCGACAGTACCGAATACCGTTTCGGAAAGCGACGACTACATTATCTATTGGCTCGCTCCCAACGAGTGGTTGATTCAGTCGACCCAACCGCGCGTGCCGGTAATTGATGCTGCACTGGGAAAATTTCTGGCGGGACAATTCGCCTCGGTTGTGGATATTAGCAGTGGCAATACAACCCTTGTCATGATGGGTGAAAAAGTACGTTCCGTTTTGCAGAAAGGTTGTCCACTCGATTTTCATTCAAGGGTTTTTACGGTTGGACAGTGCGCACAAAGTCATTATTTCAAAGCTGGTATCGTGCTGCGACCGCTTGCTAATGGTAATGTCGAAGTGATCATCCGTCGTAGTTTTGCCGATTATTTTGGTCGCATTCTGGTTGATGCCGCCGAGGAGTATGTTTCATGAAAAGTGAACATATTGCCAGCGGCGTGCGTTGGCAAATATTTATCGAAGGGTTACATTTGATGACGTATGTGGGTTTGCATGCGCATGAATATCAGCAGCAGCAAGCAGTCGAATTGGATATAGAAATGTCTTACCGGCCTGGTCGGCAACAAGGACAACAAAGCGATCATGCTGATTCGATTATCGACTATGACCAATACTGCACCTTGTTATCCACGTTTATGCAGGAAAAGCCGCATACATGCTTGCTGGAAACCCTGGCGTCAGAGGTTGCAAGCTTATCGTTTCGTGACTATCCAATGCTGGAAGAGATTAAGGTCGCGATCCATAAACCAAAGATCCGTGCGAATGCAGCGCGGCTTGGTGTATCGGCTTGCTGGACCAGATGGAGTTATGAAACATTACTTATTCAGCAGCCACAAGAGGTTGTCATGAATACATAATGTTGCGTCGCAACAGACTTAATGTTATCAATTAATATAAGAAAAAAATGGTTGGATCAGCGTGTTTTGAATAGGTGGTCTAAGATTTGTTAAGATGCTGCATGTCCGTAAGGCATGCTTTTATAAGAGGCCTGCAATTTGCAGGCCTTTTTGTTTGTGGCACGCATTTTGGTGTGCATTGAGGTGGCCATTGTGGTGTAAGTTGAGGTGGTTAAAAAATTATTCTTTAACGTTTAATTTGTCCACGTTTGGGCTATCATTTCGAGCACAAGAATAATCGCGCCGATCGCCAACGGTTATGGCTAATGGCGCCGTGACGGAGCACCCATTTCGACGTTGACCGTCGTATTGATATATTTTCTTTGAGACATTTTTCACCTATTTTGGAGACATATCATGACTAAAGACAAGACTTTGTCACCCGCCGAACAGGCACTGCGCGAAGATGCGCTTGAGTATCACCGCAGCCCTTCGCGCGGAAAAATTAAGGTTGTTCCGACTAAGCCGTTGTCGAATCAGCGCGATTTGTCGCTGGCTTATTCGCCCGGCGTTGCATACGCCTGTCTGGCGATTGAAGAGAATCCGGAATTGGCGGTTGACTTTACATCGCGCGCTAATTTGGTGGGCGTTATCACTAACGGCACTGCGGTGCTTGGTTTGGGTGACATCGGTCCATTGGCGAGTAAGCCGGTGATGGAAGGTAAGGCGTGTTTGTTTCAAACTTTTGCTGGTATTGATGTGTTTGACATCGAATTGGCAGAACGTGATCCTGACAAACTGGTCGAGATGATCGCTGCGTTGGAACCGACGTTAGGCGGCATCAACCTGGAAGACATCAAGGCGCCAGAATGTTTCTACATTGAAAAAAAACTACGTGAACGGATGAACATTCCGGTGTTTCATGACGACCAACATGGCACCGCAATTATCTCCGCTGCTGCATTGTTAAACGGATTGGAACTGGTTAATAAGAATATCGGCGAGATTAAGCTGGTGGCGTCTGGCGCTGGTGCTGCCGCCATTGCTTGTCTGGACCTGATGGTTGAGCTTGGTGTACAGCGTGAGAATATGTTCGTCTGCGATTCTCGCGGCGTCATACACGATGCGCGCGAAGATAAACTCGATGAATCAAAGCAGCGTTATGTCAGAAAAACTTCAGCCCGGACTTTGGCCGACGCCATTAAAGGTGCGGATGTGTTTTTGGGTTGTTCCGCGGCTGGCGTCTTGACGCCAGAGATGGTCAAGACGATGGGTACGCAGCCGATCATTTTGGCGCTGGCAAATCCGGAGCCGGAAATTCGTCCGGAATTGGCATTAGCTGCACGTCCGGATTGTATTATCGCAACTGGCCGTTCGGATTATCCGAATCAGGTGAATAACGTTTTGTGCTTCCCGTACATCTTTCGTGGCGCGTTGGATTGCGGCGCAACGCGAATTACTGAGGCAATGAAAATCGCTTGTGTACGTGAAATTGCCGATCTGGCGAAAGCCGAGATTAGCGAAGAAGTAGCGAGCGCATACGCAGGGCAAGAACTGCGTTTTGGGCCGGAATACATTATTCCGAAACCTTTTGATTCACGGTTGATTTTGCGTATCGCGCCAGCAGTCGCACGCGCAGCCGAAGAATCCGGTGTGGCCACACGACCAATCAAGGATATGGTCGCCTATCGCCAGTCATTGACACGCTTTGTTACCCATACTGGCATGTTTATGCGTCCAGTCTTTGAAGCTGCGCGTCTTGACCCCCAGCGTATCGTCTATGCCGAGGGTGAGGACGAACGGGTCTTGCGTGCAGTGCAAATCGCGTTGGAAGAAAAATTGGTCCGTCCTATTTTGATCGGCCGTCCGGCTGTGATCGAGGCACGTATCGAGCGCGCCGGTTTGCGGCTTAAAGTCGGCCGGGATTTCGAGCTGGTCAATCCGGAAGACGATGCACGCTTTCGTCAATATTGGGAGGCATACCACGAACTCAAGGCGCGTGATGGCGTCACGCCGGAAATGGCCAAATCCATGCTGCGTCGTTCCAACACGATTATCGCGGCAATGCTGGTCAAACTAGGTGATGCAGACGGTATGTTGTGCGGCTTGGTCGGACGCTTCGATGGTCATCTGGAACATGTTGGCGACATCATTGGTTTGCGTGAAGGCGCGAAAGGCTTTGCCACGCTCAACGGATTAGTGCTGGATCAGCACACGCTCTTCATTGCTGACACCTCCGTCAACGATGATCCGACTGCCGAACAATTAGCGGACATTGCCGCCATGGCGGTTGAAGAAGTACGGCGTTTTGGCGTGCCGCCAAAAGTGGCATTTTTGTCGCATTCAATGTTCGGCTCCAGCACTCGCCCATCGGCTTTGAAGATGCGCGCAGCAAGAAACGTATTCGCCGCGCGCATGCCGGATGTGGAATCCGATGGTGAAATGCACGGCGACGCAGCATTGAGCGCAGATATCCGTGCCCAATATCTGCCAAAATCGACACTGACCGGAAACGCCAATGTGTTGATCATGCCAAATCTGGATTCGGCCAATATCCTGTTCAATGTATTGAAGATGACCGGTGGACAGGGCGTCACAGTTGGCCCGGTATTATTGGGTGCGGCGGCGGCGGTGCATGTTCTGACACCTTCCGCTACCGTACGCAGGGTGGTCAATATGACAGCGTTGGTGGTGGCGAATGCGATCTCTAAAAAGCAGGGTAACTAATGGCGTCGCTTAGTTAATGTGAGCTGGCAAATCTCATAGGTCACAAGATGCTCTCCCCGACGGTTGTTCAGGGAGGGCATTTTTGTTTATAGCGTTAAATTAAAATAGGACGGCATTTGTTAAGTTAAATGTTGTATTTTTATCCTTTATTGTTTTCCTCAGCATAGTCGGCTGTGAGCCTGTTAGAAGTGGATTTTAGGGAGAGCTTTTAACATCTGAACGGGAAAGCTGCACGGTTTTATGCAGATCAATCAAAAAATAGAGAAAGACAAGTCAGGATCGCGGTAATATCGCGAGCACAAGTGGAGCGGTGCATGAGGAAAAGTGCACGAGGAACAGTGCAGCTCAGCAGTTCAGGTGCACACCTTAGGAGCATTTGGCCGAATCGGGATACCCAGACAGCGCGAATACCTCGGATAGTTGCAAAGGAGCAAAGTGAATGAGGTCATTTAACTCAGTCGTGCCTTCCCAGCTTAGCCGGTGATGACATCTAATTTTTAAACGTTTGACTAATGAAAATCTACAAAAGAGGGTTATATGCAAATTAAAGATAAATGTTTTCTCATCAGCGGTGGCGGTTCCGGCCTCGGCGCAGCAACTGCACGCATGATCATTCAAGAAGGCGGGCAGGTTGTTATTGCTGATCTGAATCAGGAAGCTGGTACCGCGTTAGCCAGTGAACTTGGCAGCCGTGCACATTTTGTCGTGACCGACGTTAGCAATGAAGCGAGTGCTCAGGCGGCGGTCAATGCGGCGGTGTCAGTGTTTGGTGGATTGCACGGCTTGGTCAATTGTGCGGGTGTCGCACCGGCTAAAAAAGTACTCGGTAAAGAAGGTCCACACGGTTTCGATGATTTCGCCCGTGTAATTCAGATTAATTTAATCGGCACATTCAATATGCTGCGTTTGGCAGCAGAAGCCATTAGTAAGACTGAACCGAATGCAGACGGTGAACGCGGCGTGATCATCAACACTGCTTCAGTTGCAGCGTTTGACGGTCAGATTGGTCAAGCCGCTTATGCGTCGTCCAAAGGCGGTGTCGTGGCGTTGACGTTGCCGGTGGCACGCGAATTGGCACGTTTTGGTATTCGTGTGATGACTATTGCGCCGGGCATTATGGAAACGCCGATGTTGTTGGGTATGCCAACCGAGGTGCAAGATGCGCTGGGTAAGACAGTACCGTTTCCAGCGCGTATGGGTAAGCCGGCAGAATTTGCCGGGTTGGTAAAAACAATTGTCGAAAACGCTTATCTTAACGGCGAAGTCATTCGTCTAGATGGCGGAATCCGGATGACTGCGAAGTGATACCAGTCGTCAGATAACAAAGATTGAAGCATCAAGGCAGTGCGAAGGAAATGGATAGTCGCATTTGCTTTGATGTCATTAATAAAGACTCTTTATTCGGACACTTGCCCGATATGCGTTGGGCGCCACGCCGATGCCACTTAAATACAATACGCAAAAGATCGGTTTCGGTGTCTGTTGATATTCCCCATTGCAGGCCGGATGCTAAAAAGATTGTCCGTGTGTCTGCCGGATCAAAGATGAGAACAATTTAGGAAAAGGTTTCAAAGCGTGTATCAAAAAATTGGTGCGAGACTCGTTACCAAAGCAACGTTGTAACTGCCGTCCCACCCAAAGTCGCCTGCCGAACTGCGTTTTCCATTGATCCACATATTGCTGCTCCATTTGATGCCGGGTAACATGATTCTGTAAAAAAGCATCTATGCATCTGAAGGCGATCTGGGTGCCATGTAGCGACATGCTCATCCCATTGCCACATAACGGAGAAATCATGCCAGCGGCATCACCTATGAACAATATATGATTTTCTGCCTGGTTTTTTTTCTCAAAACTGATCTGGGAAATAGTAAGAGGCCGCTCATAACAATCCTCCATTGAAGAAAATACCTTTTTTAAAAAAGGGTTCTTTTGCAAGATATTCTTTTCCATGAGCGGAATTGAGTTGCCACTCAAGTGCAAATTTTCAGCCGTGGTCATGTAGCAGAGACAATAACGGTCATCCTCTATTTTCGAAATGCCGCAATACCCATCCTTAAAATTATGCAGGGCAATTACGTCCGCATTGAGATTCGCTCGCACATGGTATTTCACGCCAATATAATTATTCAGTTTCGTCGATTTTTTCAGAGTGAAAGCTCGTTTCCACTTTACATCGAGATTGCTGCGCTTCCCAAACGTTCCGCAGATAACCTTTGCCTGGAAATTTCCTGCAGAGGTCTGAATATGGAATAAAGACTTTTCAAAGGCAATATCCATCACCTTGGTGGCCTCATATAAAACCACCCCGCTGGTCTGTGCGAAGACAGCCAACGCCGCATCTATTTTATGTCTGCTTATGCCAAAGCCCCCAAGCGGCAATTCCTGCTCGATCGAGGCCCCATTGGGTGCCGAGATCAATACCTTCCGAATGATAGGCAGGTTCCAGTCATTGAGAGGCTGCCCTAACTCTTCCAGAAACTCCCAGCTCTCCATGGAGATATATTCCCCACAGACCTTATGAAAAGGATAGGTTTCTTTTTCGAAAAGAGCCACGGAATAGCCCTCTCTGACCAATTGAATAGAAAGAGCCAGGCCGGCCAGCCCTCCGCCCGCGATGGCTACATCATATGGATTGGCATTGTTCGACTCAGAACGTTCAACGTTCATTTTCTGTCCTGCTCACTATCAACCACCGGAACGCCCATTTCCATTGTAGGGTGTAAGGATCGGCGCCAGCCTCAAGCAGTATTTTCTCCCAATCCCTTTGCGTAAAACCCCGCAGGACGGATACCGGGGCATCATTTTTTACCAGATAAGAGCTTGACAACCATCCGGTCAACCACCGTATGGCGTAATACGCTATACGGTGTCGGTGCAAATCGTTGATATACCAGCCGACTCTTGCTTTTCCTCTCATCCACCCTAACATGAACACCAAGTCCTCATCCGTAAAGTGGTGGCAGAACAAAGAAGAAAAAATGATATCCGGCTTTTCTTCACCGAAAAGAACATCTTGGTAATCCGAGTGTATCCACTTTGCATTTTCTCCCTGCCATTTCCCCCGGGCTACTTCTATACAATACGCATTACTATCAATACCGGTTACGCTCACCTCAATCTGCCGCTGCTTGCAGTACTTGCTGAGTACCCTCAGGTTGTCACCGCCACCACAGCCGATCTCGCAAATAGTCACCCGTTTTCTGTTGTTTAATAATTGCTTAAGCCCGGATAGGCTGATAGCGTGACCGCCGAGCCACGTATTGATGAAATCCAGTTCCTGCATAGTCTTTTCAATATCTTTAAAGGCAATCCCGTCACCGTCGAGCAATTCTTTTTGGTAGCTCCGCTTTGAGATATCCATAGATTTTCCTGATCAGGTTAAAAGACAGCTTTTACGCGTTTCTGAATTTATTTTCTCAAAAGCGGCAGTCTACGGATTTTCCAAATTGGGCGACTCTGTTCGATCCACAGCCGTTTGGGATTTTAAATAGCCTGCCGAGAAGCCTTCCATGTCTTTGCAGTTCACAAAAAATAGGCGAGATCGAGCCGGCATGATGGTCTTTATTCCAAAAGAGGCTGCTTAAAAAAATCAAGGGAGCAGTTTTAGCAAAATGTCAGTTATGGCAGTCTTCATCATCGCCTGGAAAAATTGAAACCAGACGCCAACATTTCGTGGGAGTCTGCGCCAGAACGCTATTCCGGCAAATCAGGATTTTCTCATCACAGAACCAAATATTGTCAAACCTGGGCCAAAGGCGAGGGAAACAATGATTTTCCCGCTAGATATAGTTGCATCCTCTACTAAATTTTTCCAAATGTGGGGAAGAGTCGCCGAAGACATATTCCCGCGAGAAAAAAGAATTTCTTGGCTATGTTGAACCTGATCTTCCCTTAATCCGAGCAAAGACTGAACCGAATCAATTATTTTTGGACCTCCAGGATGAATGGCAAAAATACCATTTTGAAAAATTTCTTTTATGGGAAGCTGAGCCTCACTAAGCATTTCAGAAACAAAAGTCAAAACATGCTTGGCTATTTTTTTAGGAACCTCTCTGGAAAGCGTCATTGTCATCCCCCAACTATCAGGTGACCATGTCATCAGTTCTTCTGTGTCTTCAATGATTTCTTCCTTGATCACGATGAGTGCCAAAGTATTCTTCGATTCAGCATCAAATGGCTGCAAAGAATATTTTATATGGCCATCCGCAAAAAGGCTTTGAATCACTATTTGCTCTGGTGAGTGATCAGTAAGATTGACATGGAGACTGCACATTTCTGTATGAACAATGTCGATCGTATTAACGCCCGCTGATGGGGAATTTTTCTTTTTTTGCAATGCCGATAGCAACCCTTCGGCGAGGCGAATACTGGGAATGGAAGCATAACAACCCATATGATAGGCATGGGTGACATTTGTTTTTTTCATCCATCTATTAAGATTTACGAGACTTTGAGCCGGACTCGGTGAAAAGTAGCCGGTACAACTCACATGAATAATATGTTCAGGTGGATGAGACTCTTGAGGGAAAAATCTATGAAAAAGAGAGCGCGATCTTTCTCGGAAAAATTTCGTTCTTTGCCCCATGTCTTTTCCATAAAGGGAAGTTGTAGGAATATCTCCCTGAGGCAAATTCAAGTTGTATAAGCGCAATTCATCCCACTTAATATTTCCTACATCGAGGACATCAAAAGAGCGAGTGGAAATCCGCGATTTTTTACAACCGAAGAGCTCAAAACTCTTGCGCATTTTAGAATTAAGTTGATCCCATGATTCTTTAATTTCTCCATTTTCCTTCGGTGTCCGTAGAGTCTCCACGCGCGCATGGGCAGCCGCCAGCCAACATAAGATATCATCCTGATCATAAGTGGCATGAGGCATGACAACTGTAAAATCAGAAAGTTGAGCAATTATTATGGAAGTTGTGGTCATTCTTCACTCCTCGCTTAAGAAATTAATCTTGAATGCCTGAAACTTAAACTTAAGAAAAATTTTGTCGATTCACTTAATTTTTTGGAGTAGCTATGAACCACGCCTAAGCTTGCTGCTCAAGCCTAGCATCGGAAACTGGAATGTTTTACAGCTTGACTTTCATGCAAACCCAATGAGAATGCAGTTGCCATTTCTGATAGACTTGTCGGCTAGGTAATTATTGCCGTGAATTTTTGATGGTGGCTGAAGGGGGTAAATGAAACGTTATCTCCTTGATAGTGGTGTCTTCTGCTGCGTGGCTTGTGAATTGGCACGTTTTGGTATTCGGGTGATGGCTATTGCGCCTCGCATTATGGAAACGCCGATGTTGTTGGGTATGCCAACCGAAGTGCAAGATGCGCTGGGTAAGACAGTACCGTTTGCAGCGCGTATGGGTAAGCCGGCAGAATTTGCCGGGTTGGTAAACACAATTGTCGAAAACGCTTATCTTAACGGCGAAGTCATTCGTCTAGATGGCGGAATCTGCATGACTGCGAAGTGATGTCAGTCGTCAGATAACAAAGATTGAAGTATCAAGGCAGTGCGTAAGAAAGTGACAGTCGCATTTGCTTTGATGTCTACGAACCATTCACTTAATCAGGACTATTCTTTCTAAAATTCGCCCGATATGCATGAGGTGCTACGCCGAGGCGCTTGTTAAATACAATGCGCATGCGATCAGCATTGCCAAAACCACAATCGTATGCGACCGCCTTCAGCGCGTCATCGGTACTTTCAAGAAAATAGCGGGCCGTATCTACGCGTGCGCGTTCGACAAACTCATGTGGTGTCACGCTTGTCAATTGCAAAAACATACGCGCAAAATGACGTGTGCTCATACCAGCCACTTCGGCGAGTTTTTCGACCGTAAAGCGTTCTCTAATATGCTCCATCACATAGATTTGTACCTTGGCGACTGGCGATGTATCGTCTGTGGGAGCAACGAGGAAAGGACTAAACTGAGATTGACCACCCCGACGCTGAGCAAACACGACCAGGCGCTTTGCTACCGCAAGTGCGATCTTTGGACCGTGATCTTCTGCTACTAATGCCAGCGCACCATCAATCCCTGCCGTCACACCAGCGGAGGTTAGCAGATTTCCATCGCGAATGTATATACGATCAAGTTGAACCCGCGCACGCGGAAATTGTTGCGCTAATTGCGGTGCATTTTGCCAGTGTGTCGTGACATGGCGATCATTGATCAGCCCTGCGTGGCCAAGTGCAAAGGCACCCGTGCATATCGATCCAAAGCGTTCGCAGCGTGAAGCGACATTAATTAACCATGCGATTAGCTGCGAATCTGGTGCGTCAATTGGTAGCTTGGGTCCACCTGCTACTAACGCGGTGTTATAGGGGCCGTTGGCTTCGGCAAACGTTACATCCGCAAGCAAACGCATGCCGTTCGAAGCGCGCACGGCATCCTTGGTTGCGCTTACTAATGTTATCGCATAGCCGTTACCGGGAGAAACGAAATTATTTGCCTCAACAAAAACATCGAGCGGTCCGGCAACATCAAGCGCTTGAACACCAGAAAAAATCGCAATGGCAATAGTTCGCATCGAAGATACCCTTGAGTGAGTCAAATAGCCGGTCGGACGTAGAGCGGCGGCGTCGCGAAATATCGCACTTTCAGATCATTTTGTAGCTGATTGTCGGTGGGGACGCCACGCCACGTCCGAAAGTTTTTTGGCTACCGAACGAAATACTACATGAAATCATAGTATCGGTGATGGCTGGATAAGGCGTGCGGTTGGCTGTGTTCAACGCATGCTCCGCATTGTACCGAAGCATTCTTCCCATTAAAGTGAACTGCATTGCACGCTAGCATTAAGAGAGTCAGGCGCGCAAGGAATGGCCGTCTTCTGCCACATTTGATCGCGTGTAATTGTCACGACTATGGTGTCTTTTGTATCTGTTGTGATGATTGTCGGCCACTTTTTATTTGAACAACGCATTGTCGCTGCCTTGATCAGCGCAGTGCGATCTGGAGAATTTTATGAGTAATTTTATCGCCGGTATCCACGTTCCTGATAGCCGGATGGCGCGGGACGCAACGCAACTGGTTCGAGACACTGAAACGGATTTATTGTTTCATCATTCGACTCGGGTATTTTTATTTGGCGCATTGACTGGAGAGCGCAAAAAGCTGAAGTACGATCCAGAACTGCTTTACATCGGCGCCATGTTCCATGATATGGGGCTCATCGAGACATATAGTAGCAAACATGACCGCTTCGAAGTGGATGGCGCAAACGCCGCACGTGATTTTTTAAAGGGATACGGTATTGGCGAGGCTGATATTGAGCAGGTGTGGGACGCCATCGCATTGCATACTACGCCGGGAATTGCACAATACAAGAAACCTGTTGTGGCACTGGTCACGGCGGGTGTCGAAATGGATGTGCTGGGTTTTGCCTATAGCGATTTTACCGATGCGCAGCGAAACCAGATTGTGCAAGCGCATCCGCGTGGTCTGCATTTTAAAGATAATATTATTGATGCTTTTGCTAAAGGTACCCGTCATAAACCGGAGACAACTTTCGGCAATATCAAGGCCGATGTACTGGCACTTAAAGATCCCACTTATAAACGCATCAATTTTTGTAGCCTGATTCTTAAGTCATCATGGAACGACGATAATCAGAATGGGATTTGCTGCAACAATCCCGGTCATCATAAGAGCGTTTAATCTTCCGACTTTCCATGGCACCCACTTTCTATATTTAGCCCACGCTACTATTACCGTGGTTTCTCATTTACAAGGGATCTGTCTTCCAGGCTATTGAATCGATGGCTTTTGTTGACTAGCGAATGGGTGCAATTTGATCGCTTTGTTGCTGTGGCGGCCCATCAATGATCGTATCAAGCGGATCGGTGTTGTTTCGGCCAGACGATTTCACTTCAATCGGATCAAGTGCGGTGCGTAGGCGCGGTAATGCCTGTGGATAATGAGCGGCGATGAAGGAAATCATTTCTTCACGGATGATGCAACGTAAATCGAAAGCGGTACCAGAATCTTGGGCGCTTGTGAGTAGACGAACTTGCATCGCCCGTTCGTTGACATCTGTTATGTGGAGCACACAGACCCGGCCATCCCATAACGGCGAGGACTTGCAAATGCGTTCAAATTCGACGCGTAATGCTGGTACCGGCACTACAAAATCCAGCCACAAAAAAACGGTGCCGAGAATTGTGGAGGAATTATGTGTCCAGTTTTCAAATGGGTTCTCGATGAACCATTGTAGTGGCACGATCATGCGACGTTCATCCCAGATGCGTATCACAACAAAAGTGCCGGTAATTTCTTCTACGCGTCCCCATTCGCCTTTGACGATGAGAACATCATCGATTCGTATTGGCTGGGAAAACGCTATTTGTAGTCCTGCAATAAAATTACCAAGAACCGGTCGCGCCGCCATACCGGCGACCAACCCAGCCACGCCCGCAGATGCTAACAAGCTTGCGCCAAATTGTTTGGCTCCGGGCAAGGTGAGTAGGACGAAACCAAGTCCGAGCAGGCCAACGATAAAATGTGCGCTGCGCGCCAGTACGCGGGTTTGCGTCAGGATTCGACGCGCCTTTAGATTGTCGATCACGTCGGCTGGGTTGCGATTGACTACGGTGACAGTGACCGCCTTGATGCATTGCATGGCGAGCCAGGTAAGTGCAAGAATGAGGCCGACCGAGGTCAGGTAAGACAAAGGCACTAGCCATGGCGTATCTTCCGGCGCGCCGGTTAGCACTATTCGGATCGCGAATAGCAGCATGCAAATCTGACTCGCACGAAACGCGATGATGGTTGCATTGGTCGTAAACGGTCGATTACCGGCTATACGCCGTAACAGAAAAATTCCTGCGCGATGCAATATTGCGGCAAGTAGGCATGCCACGAAAGCGGTAGTAAGAGCGATCAGACCCGAACGTAATGGTCCCTGATGTATCTCGGACAAAAAGCTGAAATCCATAGGCAAATATTTCCTCCGTACATGAAGCATACAGGAAGGCTCGCCTGACCGGTGTTATCGGGGGCTAAGCGCCTTACTCGCGTATGAGAAAAATGCTATTTTAGCTATGGATGTTTTACGGATTAAAATGAGTTTGGCGATCTGAAGTATGAATGTTGTCTAGCAAATCCGCATAGCGTTTTTAGTGAAGCAGGTGAGCAAATGTCGAGGCCAGTAATCAATTACGATAGCTGTGCCGTTCTTCTCCGGTTGCTCTGACCAGTATAGCAATCTCTTGCGCAATTTTTTGTAACTGAAATTGGCAGTAAAAAGCCGACTGGGAAGTCGGCTTTTGTTTGACTTATAAATTCTGGTTTACCATTAATTCATTCGTCAAATCAGTTCTTCAGCTTATTCGGTCAATTGAAATTAAGCAAAATTCGCTGCAGCAAAATCCCAGTTTGCCAATGCCCAGAATGCTTCCAGGTATTTTGGACGAGCATTGCGGTAGTCGATGTAATACGCGTGTTCCCACACGTCCACTGTGAGCAGTGGTTTTGCATCGGTTGTCAGTGGTGTTGCAGCGTTTGAAGTCGAGACCAGATCCAGCGAGCCGTCAGTCTTTTTGACCAGCCATGCCCAACCGGAACCAAAGGTGCCAACTGCGCATTTGGTCAATTCAACTTTGAAGTTGTCGAACGAACCCCATTTAGCATTGATCGCATCAGCCAGAGCGCCGGTAGGTGCGCCGCCGCCATCTGGGGACAAGCTGTTCCAGTAGAACGTATGGTTCCAGATTTGCGCTGCGTTGTTGAAAACGCCGCCAGAAGATTTCTTGACGATATCTTCTAGTGAGGCGGTTTCGAATTCTGTACCTGGAACCAGATTGTTCAGATTGGTCACATAGGTTTGGTGATGCTTGCCGTAATGGAATTCCAGTGTTTCTTTGGAAATGTGAGGTGCCAATGCATCAAGTTCATACGGGAGGGGTGGGAGTGTGTATGCCATGGTGTGTCCTTTCTAAGTTTTATGGGGCTACTGAGACCCTGTTAGGTCTGTTGTGTTTTGTCCTGCTTTGTGCAAATCAGGGCAACGTTAAATCCGCCTTCAAACCGATTACATAAACCAATTCCGGTACTGCGATGCTTTCCAACCTTTCGTACGGCTCCAGTTTTTACAAGCATCATCTTGCTGACCGTGATCGCTTTATGAAGGGTTTTTGCGCTACCTAACCACAGAGATTCCACAGGTTCAAGGGCGTTATTGTAAAGCGCTTATCTATTCCATGCAGCAATCAGACGAATTCAAATACCTTTATTGCAAAGTCACGCTAGTCGAACGTTGGCTGGACACTATCAATACCGACTTTCGCACTACCTTCTGCCAACTGTATTGTGACGATCTGACGCGGTTGGAGTTCCTTTGGCGCGCGCAAAACGGTGCCTTTTGCATTGGTCACAATGGCGTAACCACGCTCAAGTGTCCGTTGTGGATTTAGCAATTCCAGTTGCGCATTAAGTGCCTTTAGTGCGACCCGGGATTGTTTGTTTTGGTTCGTGAGCGCATGTTCGAGGCGCCGTGTTTGCTCTAGTAAAAGAATTCTTGCGCGGCGCGTGTCCGGTAATTGTGCGGTTAAGCGTGTTCGCAAATGCAGAAGGCTATAGCGCGACTGTCTTAACGGAATAGTAGTGGCGTGCATCAATCGGGTTTGCAGGCTTTGTAATTTCAGGCGCTCATGGCCGATTGTGGTCGCGGGGCTAACCAGTCGACGGGTTAGCCAGTCAAGGGTCTGGCCGGTTTCGCCGAGTTGTCTGCGGACTGCGCGAGTCATATCAGCGGCATTGCTTGCTATTAACGACAGCCAGTCGTTGCGGGGGATTGCTGCCAGTTCGGCGGCAGCCGTCGGGGTCGCTGCACGTACATCGGCAGTGAAATCGGCAATCGTGACATCAGTTTCATGACCGACGCCGGAAATAACCGGCATCGTTGCCGCAGCGATGGCACGGGCGACGCTTTCATCATTGAATGACCAGAGATCTTCAATACTGCCACCGCCGCGGCAGACCAGCAATACCTGGCATTCGTTACGCGATGAGGCGGTGTTGATTGCTTTAGCAATTTTTTCCGCGGCACCTTCGCCTTGAACCGGCGTGGGATAGATGACCACGCGGACATGCGGTGCGCGGCGGGCCAGCGCTGTCAGAATGTCGCGTAGCGCTGCCGCTTGCAGACTGGTAACAACGCCGATACAGGTGACGAACTGTGGGATAGGGCGCTTGCGAACAGGATCGAAAAGACCCTCTGCATTGAGTTTTTCTTTAAGTCGTAAAAATGCTTCGTATAGGTTTCCAGCGCCAGCCCGGCGGATGGCCTCTACATTTAGTTGGTAGTCGCCACGCGGTGCATAGAGCGTGACCAGGGCGCGTACCTCGACCTTATCTCCCTCGCGCGGGGTAAATCCGGCATGTTGCGCACGGCCTTTGAACATGACCGAGCGCACTTGTGCACCGTCATCTTTTAGCGTGAAATACCAATGACCGGAGGCCGCCTTCGTAAAGTTGGATATTTCGCCGGAAACCCACGTTAAGGGGAAACTGCGTTCTAACATACGCGCCACGGCCTGATTGAGGGCGGAGACAGAGAGCACGGGTGCGCTGCCGACGCGACTGTCGGCGGGTGGGGCGAAAAGCATTGAGACCTTCGGTGAGTGGCTTAGTTATTTATTTGCAAAAACACAATGGGATGTCATTCGAATGGCATTTAAATGTGACTTATTATTTGGCTGATTACTATGATTGCGTATTTAAAGCGATGCTACCCACACATTCAAGGCGCTATTGTAGAACGTAAAGCGACGAAAGACGGTCTGGAAGACACTTACTCGTTGTGCTCTTGGTTGCATCGCGAAAGGCCCATGACCAAAATACTGTGATCGATTTTTGCTGCACCTGTACGCAGTGTCTAAATAGTATTCGCAATCAACGACTTAAGTGTGTTGGAAGGTGCTTACACACAAAGTTATCCACATAATCTGTGGAAAAGTCCCGACGTGACGCGCAGGAATGCCTTTTTGGCGAATAATGGTCTGGCTAGCGTACTTTTGGACGAAGTGCGCGGATATTATCCACACCAATAAAAATCATTCTAATCAAGTACTTAACGCGAATCGGCCAGTCTTGTACACAAAGTTACCCACAATTTCTGTGGATAACTAAAAGGCTAAGACACGCTTGTCCTAAGCTTTGCTTTCTATTTTGGCTTCGGTTTCGGTTTTGGATTTGACTCCTGTTCGAGTTTCGGTTTCGGTTGCACCTTTGCTTTTGCTTTTGCTTTTGCATTCGCTTTCTCTTTGGCTTTAACCTGGGCCAGTACTACCCGGTGAACGAAGTGCAACTTGTCCTGCACTGGCGTTGATAATTTGAAAGGATAAGAGTCAGGCGTACCGACACTTCTGTTCAGACTATTCAACACGTAAGTCAACGCAAACCAGTTACCGATTATTTCTTCGAATGAGTCGATTTTTAGAGGTGGCGCACTGATGACCATTTCAGGCTCGGCAGCCTTCGGTGGACTCAGCGATAGTCCGCAGGTGTGAGCGGTTTCGAGTGTATCGATCATGTGTAAGTAATGCGCCCACGTCTCTGCCCAGTCCTCCCACGGATGAGAACTGGCATAGATGCTGATGAAGTTTTTCTCCCAATCAGGCGGCGTGCCATTTTCGTAGTGGAGTTTCAGGCACTCGGCATAATCCTGGCGTTCATCGCCGAATAATTCTCGATAACTGTCTATCCAATCAGTGCCGGCAATCAATCGATCAAAATAGTAATGTCCGCTTTCGTGGCGGAAATGACCTAGCAACGTGCGATAACCTTCGTGCATTTGCTCGCGGGTGCGCTCACGTTCTGACGGATCGGCCTCTATCACGTTAATGGTAATCAAACCGTTATCATGGCCGGTCATCACCGGTTCCTCGCTCAAACCATCCTCTAGAAATTGAAAGGCTAGCCCGCGCTCTTCATCTTGCTGCTTCGTTAGTGGGCGAAGACCCAGCGACCAAAGAGAATAAAGAAGGCGGCGCTTGGCAGACTCCAGCCGTTGCCAAAAAAGATGGTTTTTTTCTTTCAGCAACGAGGGAATGATGACTGTCAACTGGCAAGAGGCGCAAAACTCATTTTCGTCATCTGCATCCAGCATCCAGTTACAGACATGCTGATTGACATAATTGCTACATTGTTTATAGAGGCGTCCGGCATCGGCCGGATTGAGACTGCGCCACTTGTTATCTTCAACTAATTCAAAACTATTGACCGCACGTTGCTCGGGTTGGTATCCGAGGGTGCTTTCACAACTGAAACATAAGGTGTTTTCAAAAAAAACTTGTTGTTTACATTTATCACAATGAAAAGTTTTCATGTTTTTCCTTATTTTTTTGTCAATTTTGTGTTTATCAACCTAAAAACTAAGAATGATATCAACGACCATAAATCACCTCTTTTGAATTACATTTGTATGCATTTTGTCGTTTTGTGTATTAGGGTTAGTAGTTCATTTTATATTATTAAATAACTATCAATGTGCTCTAGTCATGCGGAACGCTGCGGCACACTATTTTATTTTCGTGGGAGTTGGTCTGACGATTTATTTTTGGGTCAGCCAGACATAAAACGACTGTTTATTCACTCCCAGGGCTGGAAATCATGGCATTGCATAAATTGGGGGAGAGGAATACGCCACCCTTGCGTCCGAACTGCGCAGGAATCAAAACTCATTGCTAATCAAGTGCTTAGCCTACTTTAGACTGCTTTGTGCACAAAGTTATCCACAAATTCTGTGGATAAGTAAAAGGAGTGAATATTGATTCCTGGAATAAATAAAGATTACTTACATATCAGCATCAATGCGCTCGCTATGTTCATCAAGTGCATCAATAAAGTTGACGTTATCTGGTATTTGTAGCATCACTAGACAGATAGTGAAAACAGCATTAAATCAATGACTTAATCAAATATCAGTTCGGATATACACAAAGTTATCCACAAAATCTGTGGATAACTATTTTTCTATTGCTGCGCATTAGTGTAAGTCTGTATGTGCGGATACCTCAGTTTTTTATGAACATAGTATTTCCACTGATTTACTTTACATCTGGTTATTTGTAACAAAAAATCCAAACCACTTACCCATTCTGAACAATGGCAAAAAGATGAACCGAATCAACGTGTTAGATTCTTCAAGGCTGAGTTGTTCACAAAGTTGTCCACAAAATCTGTGGAGAACTTTCTTGGTTGCAAATGGGAATATTCTTGAATTAGTTTGCTGCATTGCACTTTTTTAATGCAGGGATAAATAAACCTTTTAAAACAATGATTTAGATTTCTGCACTAGGACTTATCCACAATCTTATTCACAAAAAATGTGTGGAACTTTTCCTGCTCGGGGAATGAAGGAGCTGAATAGAATAAATCAACGATCGATGGGCTTGCTCACTTCGCCTCAACAGTTTACATTCTGCTTCCATTAGACAGACCTGTCTGCGGTCCTCTCAAGGAGTTTCTTTTGTTTGCCATTATTCAAGCTGCAGGCTGGCCGATCTGGCTGTTATTGTGTGCCTCCGTCATCGCTACTGCATTGATCATCGAGCGCTTGGTTTATTTGCGTCGCTCGCGTATTTTGCCACCGCAGTTGTTGCACGAGGTTATCCTGGTTTATCACAACGGGCGCGCTAACGCTGAAGTGATCACCAACCTGGAAAACAATTCCCCACTGGGACGCGTATTGGCTGCGGGTTTACGTAACGTCGATGCACCACGCGATATGATGAAAGAGGCGATCGAAGAAGCGGGGATGGCCACAGCGCATGAGTTGGCGCGGTTTCTGACGACCCTTGGAACGATTGCTTCGCTCGCCCCGCTGATGGGCTTATTCGGCACAGTGGTGGGGATGATTGAAATTTTTGGTGCGACCAATGGTGCGGGTACTGATCCCGCGCAACTGGGTCATGGGATTTCAGTGGCGCTCTACAATACCGCGTTTGGCATAGGTATCGCGATGCCCACGCTGGTTTTTTACCGCCATTTTCGGGCCACGATCGATAGTTTCATTGTCGCTATAGAACAGCAGGCGATCAAGTTTGTCGATATCGTCCATGGCGAACGGAAGTAAGTATTTTTCGACGTATACTGCGCAGCGTCAGACGACGGCATTACAAACGACGGACGAACGGATTGCAGGGTGGAGCAGTATCTGTTCTGGTGCATCATGTGCGGTTTGACGATGCCGCTCACTACGGTTTTGAAAAGTCTATGGGACAAAACGCAGAAATCAATTTCGGTGCGAACTTAGGTGCGAATTTAGGTAAGACCGAAGCAGGAATCAATGCCAGGAGGATCATGTATGAATTTTCGCAAAGGTAGAGCGCGCGAAGAAATTGAAATTAATTTGATTCCGTTCATTGACGTATTGTTGGTTATTGTGATTTTTTTGATGGTCACAACAACTTACAGCAACTTAACCACGCTAAAGATTACGTTACCGACCGCAGATGCAGGCAAGGCGATCGCGGAGCCGTTTCGTATTACAGTGGCGGTGACTGCGCAAGGTCAGTATGCGATAAATAAGGAGCAGGTGTCGTCGAGGGATGCTGAGGCATTAGCGCAGGATTTGAAGACGGCCGCACAAAGCGACCCCAATAAGTCAAAGGAAACGCCCGTGATTGTCATCAACGCGGATGCGATGTCGCCCCATCAAACGGTGATTAATGTGTTGGAGGCAGCGCGTTTAGCTGGTTTTGAGAAAGTGACATTTGCTGCACAGGCAGCCGCCCACAAGTAGTAAAAAGCGTAAAAAGCAGGGATTGCTTGCTTTGTATCATGGCTTGTACGCATGTTGATCGATGTATTTCGATCAAGGTTTTTCGATCAATAGCATTACCTGACGCAGCGTGGTCGTTTATTGATGATAGATACGGTTCCTTCTTTCTGTTCCTATTCTGTTTTTAATGTATTTCTTTTGATTCCTTTTTTATGACAGGTTATTCCATTTGACTCGTAAGCTCTCCACGACCGAATCAGTGCTTACCGCGGCTTGGCAAAGACGGGGTTTGCTGGCGTGCTTGCTATGGCCGTTATCGTTATTATTCTTGTGTATATCGGGATTACGTCGCATTTCGTATGTGATCGGCTTGCGTGCGAGTACGCGCTTGCCGGTTCCGATCATAGTGATTGGAAATATTTACGTCGGTGGTACAGGTAAGACGCCTTTGACCATCTGGCTGGTACAAGCCTTACGGCTGGCGGGATATACGCCTGGCGTGATTTCCCGTGGTTATGGTGTCAATCCCAGTGTTGAAACACGCGTGGTGTCGACGAATTCGGTTGCAGCGGAAGTCGGTGATGAACCCTTGTTGATTGCTCAGCGCGCGCAATGTCCCGTGGTGGTGGGTCGAAATCGGGTTGCAGCGGCGCAAGCATTGTTGCAGGCGCATCCGAAGGTGGATGTGATTTTATCCGACGATGGCTTACAGCATTATCGGTTACAGCGCGACATCGAAATTGTGCTGTTTGATAGCCGCGGACATGGTAATGGTTGGTTATTGCCAGCCGGTCCCTTGCGTGAAACGGCGTCCCGAAGGCGCGACTTTACAGTGGTGAACCTGGGACGAGCGGCAGTTTTGCCGACTTCATTGCCGCGCTCGGCGATCCGTATGCAGTTGATCGGCGAGGTCGCAGAGCGCCTGAGTGATCGCTCGCAGACTTTCCGCATCGCTGATTTTTCGACCAAACTGCCGGCACCTCGGATTCTGGCCGCTGCAGGAATTGGCAATCCTCAACGGTTTTTTAACATGTTGTCCGGCATGGGTTTGGTATTTCACTCCCTGTCGCTGCCGGATCATTACGATTTTTCGACGAATCCTTTTGCTGCACTGGATGCAGAGATCATACTGATCACCGAAAAGGATGCAGTAAAATGTAGTCAAATCAAAACCATCAAAAACGACCCGCGTTTGTGGGTTGTGCCCGTGACCGCGCAGATTGACGTCGCGCTGATACAACAAATTGTGGAGAAACTCCGTGGACACCCAACTGCTTGATATTTTAGTTTGCCCTATCTGTAAAGGGCCTTTGCAGCATGATAAAAAAGCACTAGAACTGATTTGCAACGCCGACAGGCTCGCTTTTCCGATTCGCGACGGCATCCCTATTATGTGGGCGGACCAGGCGCGGGATCTGAATAGTCCAGCTGACCTGGTGGTCTCGGACGGCGCGCCGTCATAGCTGATAGCCGCCCGACTGAATTTAGCTTTTCATTTTATTTAGCTTTTCGTTTGCGTCTGCTGTTGCGTGACTGCTCAGATAGCTTATCAAATAGTCCCTATAAAGATCGCCAATGTCCTTTACTGTCATTATTCCTGCGCGATTAGCATCGACCAGATTGCCAAATAAGCCTTTAGCTGATCTCGGCGGCAAGCCAATGATTGTGCGAGTCGCCGAGCGGGCGGCGCTCTCCGGCGCTGCTCAGGTCATCGTCGCAACTGATCATGTCGACATTTTGATTGCGTGTGAGAAATACGGGGTTGTCGCACGTTTAACGCGTTCTGATCACCCTTCTGGAACGGATCGGATTGCGGAAGTGGCAGCGGGTTTAGGATTGGCGGCAAATGCCGTAGTGGTTAACGTTCAGGGCGATGAGCCGTTAATTGATCCAGAATTGATTGCAGCCACCGCCGCGCAGATTGTAGATGGCGTGCCCATGGCAACGGCAGCGCATGCAATTAATAGTGTCGCGGATGCCTTTAACACGAACGTAGTGAAGGTGGTTGTCAGTAAACATGGTCGTGCGTTGTATTTTTCTCGTGCAACTATTCCCTGGCACCGGGATGGTTTTGCGCAATCGCGACAATCGTTGCCCAGCGACTACGTACCATTACGGCATATCGGGCTGTACGCCTATAGCTACGCGTTTTTACAAACTTATCCGACACTGACGGTGTCGCCATTAGAACAAATTGAAGCGCTGGAACAGCTTCGCGTGTTGTGGCATGGCTTTCCGATTGCGGTCCATATCGCGCAGGACGCACCGGCCGCTGGCGTTGATACACCAGAAGACCTGGAGCGCGTGCGACAATTTTTCAAGGACTAATTTGTTAATGCGTCGCTGACTCAGCGGTTTCTTTATTGGCTAAAGTTGGTCTATGATTTTTCTTTAAATCAGCTATAAACCAGCTTTAAGCCGGTAATGAATCAGAGCAAAACAGTAAAAGAACAGTAATGGCTCGGTAAAATAAGCATCTACAAAACCACGTAACTGCACCGTTAGAGTGCTGTTTGGTAAAATTTTGTGGTAAGTTTCATGCAAAGTTAGCGTGTTATAACAATGGTTGCAAAATGACGCCGCTGCGATTTTCAAAGTAAGTCTAGATATTTAGCATTGAAAGTGTAGAAATGAGCGTCATCAAATAAATTTCAAACTCACCTTAGGACTACATAATATGCGCCTCATCCTTCTAGGAGCGCCCGGTGCCGGTAAGGGCACGCAAGCTACCTTTATAAAAGAACGATTCAACATTCCGCAAATTTCTACCGGTGACATGCTAAGGGCAGCCGTCAAGGCGGGAACACCACTTGGTATCGAAGCAAAAAAAGTGATGGATGCGGGTGGTTTGGTCTCGGACGATATTATTATTGGCCTGGTAAAAGATCGTCTGAAACAAGCGGATTGTGCCAACGGCTATCTGTTTGATGGCTTTCCACGCACAGTACCACAAGCTGATGCGATGAAAGAAGCAGGCGTGGCGATTGACTACGTGCTGGAAATTGATGTGCCGGACGCGGCAATTGTTGAGCGTATGAGTGGCCGACGCGTACATCCTGCTTCTGGTCGCACTTACCATGTCAAGTTCAATCCGCCAAAGGTGGAAGGGATTGATGATGTGACTGGAGAAGAGTTGATCCTCCGTGACGACGACAAAGTAGAAACCGTGCAGAAACGTCTTTTTGTGTATCACGAGCAAACTGAAGTTCTTGTTAAATATTATGGTGACTGGGCTAAGGCAGGAAATCCCGGCGCGCCACAATATCGCAAAATCGTTGGAGTTGGACCTGTTGATCAAATTCGCGACAGTGCCTTCAAGGCATTGGAAGCCTAAAAAAGAGCGGACCATGAGTCCGCTTTTTATATTTCTATGCGCTGTAAAGATTGTAAAGAATTTCACATGTGGTTAGGATAGTAATCAATAACCGTTAGTTTTAGACACGCCAGCCCAGGCCGACTTCTGAAAATAAAAGGGCAACAAAAAGTTTTTCAGTACACATGATTTGTAGATTGATGCGTATCCACCAAAATGGCGGAACGCCTATTTACTTAATGTGGTTGTTTACTTTGTGATGGTTGTCCGTAATAAAACAGGAGGAGTCAACATGGCATCTGGTCTATGGTTTGCGATCGCTTGCGGCATTATTGCTGTGATATATGGAATGGTGTCACGCAGCTGGATTTTAAAGCAAGACCCAGGAAACCCGCGCATGCAGGAAATCGCCGCGGCCATTCAGCAAGGGGCTGCAGCCTACCTGGCTCGCCAATACCGCACCATTGCTATCGTCGGTGTGGTGCTATTCATCATCATCGGATTTATTCCAGGCCTCGGACTGGTCACGGCTCTCGGCTTTCTGGTCGGTGCGCTGTTGTCCGGGGCGTGTGGTTTTATCGGAATGAATGTATCGGTACGTGCCAATGTGCGCACTGCACAAGCCGCCACCAAAGGTTTAAATCAAGCGCTCGATGTGGCATTTCGTGGCGGTGCTATCACTGGAATGTTGGTAGTCGGACTAGGCCTGCTTGGTGTAACGATTTTCTATTTATTGCTGATTACTTTTTTTAGTCGCCCGGATATGTCGCTGCATGATGTCTTAAAGCCGCTCATCGGTCTTGCATTTGGCGCCTCGTTAATTTCTATCTTTGCGCGGTTGGGCGGCGGTATTTTTACCAAAGGAGCAGATGTCGGGGCCGATTTGGTGGGCAAAGTTGAGGCTGGTATACCTGAGGATGATCCACGCAATCCGGCCGTGATTGCGGATAACGTTGGCGACAATGTTGGCGATTGCGCGGGGATGGCGGCAGATTTATTTGAGACTTACGTGGTGACGTTGATTGCAACCATGTTGTTAGGATCATTGCTGATTAAAGGATTTGAATTACAAGCCGTGCTATATCCGCTGATGCTGGGCAGTGTCTCGATTCTGGCTTCCATCGTTGGCTGCTCAATGGTCAAGGTCAAGCCCGGCAAAAAAATTATGTCGGCTTTGTACACGGGTTTGTGGTGGGCGGCGATTCTCAGCCTGATTGGCTTCGCGGTAGTCACTTGGCTACTATTACCGCCTCCGATGGTGTTGCCGATGATGGGTTCTGCACTAATCGGTATCATTCTGACCGGCCTGATGGTCTACATCACGGAATATTACACTGGCACTGATTTCAAACCTGTACGTCATATTGCTGAGGCCTCGACCACCGGTCATGGCACCAATATTATTGCTGGCCTCGGCGTTTCCATGAAGTCAACCGCCTATCCAGTGCTCGCGGTGTGTGTCGCGATTCTTGCGTCTTATTGGCTGGCCGGTTTGTACGGCATTGCGATTGCTGCGACCGCGATGCTGTCAATGGCTGGCATCATCGTTGCGCTTGATGCTTATGGACCGATTACCGATAATGCGGGCGGCATCGCAGAGATGTCGGGCTTGCCGGAATCGGTGCGTGCGATTACTGATCCGCTTGATGCGGTCGGCAATACGACCAAAGCGGTGACCAAAGGCTATGCGATTGGCTCGGCCGGATTGGCGGCGCTCGTGCTGTTTGCTGATTACACCCATGCACTGGATTCGGTCGGTAACAGTACCGCCTTTGAATTATCAAATCCACTTGTGATTGTTGGTTTATTTATTGGTGGACTGATTCCGTACTTATTTGGGGCCATGGCGATGGAAGCGGTCGGTCGGGCTGCTGGCGCTGTAGTGGTCGAAGTGCGTCGACAGTTCCGTGATATTAAAGGAATCATGGATGGTACTGGTAAACCTGAGTACGACAAGGCAGTGGATATGCTGACTTCGTCTGCGATTAAGGAAATGATCGTGCCGTCGCTTCTTCCTGTCGTTGTTCCGATTCTGGTGGGTTTAATATTAGGCCCGGCGGCACTTGGTGGTTTGTTGATGGGGACTATTGTTACGGGGTTGTTTGTCGCCATCTCGATGACGACCGGCGGCGGTGCCTGGGATAACGCCAAAAAATACATCGAGGACGGCAATCACGGTGGCAAAGGTTCGGAGGCGCATAAGGCGGCAGTGACCGGCGATACCGTCGGAGACCCTTATAAAGACACGGCGGGACCGGCAATTAATCCACTCATCAAAATCATCAATATTGTGGCGTTATTACTGGTACCAATTTTGCCGATGGGAGGCGCAAACCTGTTGGGTGGTGCAAGTGCGCCGACCCAAGTTATTGCAGTCGTGGTGACACCTTTGGTCGTAGCGCCCACAGTGAGCGGAAGCAGTGGCGCGGTTGATGGCGGTGCTTCCGCTCATGGTCAGGTAACCGGTACGCTTGCCGCGCCAACCGATGTCACAGTGATTCGTTTTGCCGAGGGCAAAAGCGATGCCCCGTTTGGTGCTGCAGATCAGCTGGCTACTATCATCGCTGCCGCTAAAGCCAGGCCCGACGCCAAGCTGGTCTTGCGAGGGTTTCATGATGCCACTGGTAACTCAGCAAATAACGCCGAGATCGCCAAAGAGCGCGCCATGAGCGTCAAGGCACTGTTGTTAATGGGTGGTGTCACCGAAGACCGGATCATATTGCAAAAACCGGAGAGTACCACCGGTAGTGGCGACAATGCAGAGGCACGGAGAGTGGAGATTAGCATCCAATGATTTTGGCAGTGACTACGCCTCACGATATTGAGGAGGCGCAATCAAATCTTTGGCTATTTGCGCCAAGCAGATAGCACGTTATCGACTCCACAGGATTGCGCAAGTTTTTTATAAAAACCGCTGATCGTAGTGAGATTGTTGTTGGAAGCTTGATTTTCGCTTTTCGCTTCTTGCTTTGGTCTCTCTCTTCTACGTTTGGGTGCATACGTTGTGTGTATGTATCAGCGCGAACATATTTGGGGAATTTCTTGTTTTTGCGGTCCTTTGCAAAAATAATGCGTTGCCCTGTTAAGCTTGGCATCATGACGAACAGAAAAAATGTGGGCCTTATTTTGACCGGAGGCGGAGCGCGTGCAGCTTACCAGGCCGGCGTTCTGGATGCGGTTTCCGCCATTTTGCGTGAGCACGGGTGGGCGTCAAAGCGGAATCCGTTCGATATCATTTGCGGGACTTCAGCAGGTGCTATTAATGCTACTGCGCTGGCGTGTCGGGCGGATAATTTTTCTGAGGGCGTTGATCATCTTCTCCAGGTCTGGAAGCATTTTAGTGTCGAACATGTCTATCGGGCGGATTCGCTTGGCGTGTTACGGTCGGGCGCGCGTTGGCTTTCGTTGCTGTCGTTTGGCTGGTTACTGCGTCAATGGCACGCACATCCACCGAGTTCCTTGCTCGACAATACGCCTTTGGTGACACTGTTACATCGTTCGTTAGATTTAAAGGGGTTGGACGCCGCGTTGACTAACGGGAGTTTGAAAGCGCTGGCGGTAACGGCGTCTTCTTATAGTACGGGTCTGCACACGACCTTTTACCAGAGTGCCCACGAAATTCAATCCTGGACGCGCAGCCAGCGACGTGCGATCAGAGACCAGATCGGTGTCGAACATTTGCTGGCATCGTCTGCGATCCCGTTTATTTTTCCGGCCGTTCCCATTTATTGCGAAGGTCAGCGTGAATATTTTGGAGATGGTTCGATGCGACAACTGGCTCCAATTTCTCCCGCAATTCATCTTGGTGCGAGCAAGGTATTGGTAGTCGGTGCGGGCCGCATGATGCAGCCACCGATGGATGTTCCTCTGTTTCCCCATTACCCTAGTTTGGCGCAAATTGCAGGGCATGCTTTATCGAGTATTTTTCTCGATGGGCTGGCCGTCGATATCGAGCGACTGGAGCGTATTAATCACACGCTGTCATTTCTCACTGAGGAGCAACGCGAGCATACGCCATTGAAGCCCATTGAAATGCTCATTATTTCGCCGTCAGAGCAAATTGATGACATCGCTATTCGTCATATCCGTAGCCTCCCGAAATCAATTCGTGCATTGCTGGGCGGGATAGGTGCAACCGAATTAAGGGGTGCGGCATTGGCTTCCTATTTATTGTTCGAATCAGGTTATACCTGCGAATTAATACAAATGGGGCAAAAGGATACGTATGCACGGCGCGAGGATGTAGTGAATTTTTTTGCCGATCAAGTGTCGAACGATTGATTCGTGCTTAGCCGAATTCGTACCGGCTAAAAAATATCTTTAGCTCTATTCTTGTTTTGTTATTGAAGAACTGTCAGAACTTTTAACCGAAACTGCGCGAGTTGATATTAAGTGTTTTCATTGAGAGGCCCGCGATCGGGCTAAATACAGGGAAAGTGGGCATCAACTTTGTACGGATGGTAGATGCGTGTTGATTGGGTTTCTGCAACAAGTTAATCTCAATAGCTGATTCTTCAGAAATTATTGAAAATATGAAAAATAAAGTAGCTTCAATTTACGCATGCATTTTCGCGATTGTGAGCGCTCGGCGACGACTCCCATTTCTTCAGCAATTTGGTCTCCTGCTAATAGGCTTGTTGTTTTCGGTCCAAGTTTTTGCCCGCAATCCGTTGCTAGTCGATACAATTGCCTTATCGCAACTCCCCGTCGAGGCCCGGCAAACGTTGGTGCTGATCAAGCAGGGTGGACCTTTTTCCTATAGGAAAGATGGCGTCGTGTTTGGAAACTATGAGGGGCTTTTGCCAAAACAAAAGCGTGGTTATTATCATGAGTTCACCGTAAAAACACCGCGAGCAAGGAACCGCGGCGCTCGCCGACTTATCTCTGGTGGAACAGTCAACGCTTCGAGTGAATATTATTATACCGATGACCATTACGCCTCCTTTAAGCGTGTTCAGGAATAGTCAAATATCGATTTCAGTATAAAACTGCAACCCATCATTGCATTTAGTTGAGGGAAAAATGAGTTTGTTTAAAACCGTGCCGCCAAACGTAGTGCAATCTATCCGTGCATTTCGCGTGGCTGAATTACAGACCGAGGCAGTTCGTCTGGGCCAACATTTTCTGTACGCATATTGTGCAGAGGCAATGACCAAACAACAGGTGCTTTCAAAAATTGCACAAGCTTTTTATTTTCCTAAACATTTCGGTAAGAACTTCGATGCACTAGCCGATTGTCTGACAGATCTTGCGCATAAAGCCGGACCGCAGCCAGGTTTTATCATCGTTATAGAGCAATTGCCAAATACACAAAAATTTGACAAAGAGGCCCGTGAAATTTTGCTGGACGTGTTCCGGGATAGTGCGGATTTTTGGGCAGAGAAAAAAGTCGCTTTTCGCGTGTTTTACTCTTTTCAATAACTTGGTTTCAAGACTTATTATTGCATAATAAGCAACCAAAATGCGATTGCAACGCATCCTCGGTTTAGAAATCGCTTTGTCTCTTTCAGACCAAATTTAAGAAGATTTTCTACGTCATTTTGTGCGTCAACGTTCCTAAGCTGCTGCGCAGCGGGTACAATGCGCGCCATGAGAAGCATCGTTATCCTTATTTCTGGACGTGGCAGCAACATGGAAGCCATCGTCCGGGCAGCACAAACTGAGCAATGGCCGGCCAAAATTGCGGCTGTTATAAGCAATCGCGCCGATGCAGGTGGTTTGTCCTTTGCCGCTGCGCACGGTATCCCGACAGCGGTTGTCTCCAATAAAGATTACCCTGACCGCACGTCATTTGACGCTGCGTTGCTAGATGAAATAGACCGGTTTTCACCCGATTTGGTCGTGCTCGCGGGATTTATGCGAATTTTGACTACGCCGTTTGTTCAGCATTATGCAGGTCGGATGCTGAACGTCCATCCGTCCTTATTACCAAGTTTCACCGGGTTGGCAACGCATCTTCAAGCATTGACAATGGGTGTTAAAGTGCATGGCGCAACGGTTCATTTTGTGACTGCTGATCTTGATCATGGGCCGATCGTTCTGCAAGAAGTGGTGCCGGTAATGGACGACGACACTGTGCAATCGTTAGAGGCGCGGATCTTGATACTGGAACATCAAATGTATCCCCGTGCAGTTCGGTGGTTTGTAGAAGGGCGACTCATGATCCAAAATGGACGAGTGTATAAGCGCGGTGACATCGCGCTGGATGGTGATTTGGCGGAATAGTTGCTCACCGTCATTGACCCGAATATGTCACGCATGTAGTCTGGAAACGTAATCTTAAAGACGCTATAAGTATCAGTAATACGTTTGAAGCAAAAAAAGACAAAAAAACAGCACCATAAAAAGAGCAAAAACATAGTAAAAATAGAAGTATCCAAAACAGATAGCAACCTGAAGCGCTGCGCTTCAAACAAAATAATTAGTTTTTATGAAAGATTTAACATGAGATTGCCTCCAGCGATCATCGGTCTTACCGAAGAAGTATTGCGCGAAGTTTTACGATTTACCGGTCCTGCCGACGTTACTTTATCCCGCTATTTTCGCGATCACCCAAAGCTTGGTTCACGTGAACGTGGTGTAATAGCCGAAGCTGTGTATGGTTTATTACGTAACAAATTGGTGTACACCAGTTTTGCCGAATCTGGCAATGGCCCGACTATGCGCAGAATGACTTTGTTAGGTCTGGCTGACGCGGTTGGTGCAGATTCTCTTGGTGGTCTGTCCGAAGAAGAAGCAGAATGGCTAGCGCGGGTGGCTGAAATCGATCGCCGACTGTTGCCAGCGCACATGCGCGCTAATTTACCGGCATGGCTTTATGAAAAACTGGTCGCGCGTGATGGTGAGGAAAATACCTTGTTGCTCGCGGAAGCATTGAATACGCCTGCACCTCTAGATTTAAGGGTCAACTCAGTCAAAGCTGCACGTGATGATGTGATCGCTACGCTAGCGGAGGCACCGATTCTTTGTGAGCCGACACCGTATGCGCCGCTCGGCTTGCGTATTATTAAAAAGCCATCTGTTCAAAATTTGCCCCTATTTAAGAGTGGTGCAATTGAAGTGCAAGATGAGGGAAGTCAGTTGCTGGCCCAAATCGTTGGCGCAAAACGTGGCGAAATGGTTGTGGATTTTTGTGCTGGCGCTGGCGGTAAGACTTTGGCGCTCGGTGCGACTATGCGCAATACGGGACGTTTGTACGCGTTTGACGTTTCTGAAAAGCGTCTGGCAAAGCTAAAGCCAAGGATGGCGCGTAGTGGTTTGTCGAATATCCATCCAGTACTGATTGCGCATGAAAATGACGCAAAGGTAAAGCGTTTGGCTGGCAAAATTGATCGCGTGTTGGTTGATGCACCTTGTAGTGGCTTAGGCACTTTGCGCCGTAATCCTGATGTTAAATGGCGTCAGACGCCAGAAGCGATTATCGAAATGAATGCCAAGCAAACCGCGATTTTGTCGAGCGCTGCACGCTTAGTCAAATCAGGTGGTCGTTTGGTATACGGCACTTGTAGTCTACTTGATGAAGAAAACGAAGCAATTGCAGCGCAGTTCCTGGCTACGCACGAAGATTTTTCATTGCTACCGATGAAGGATGTCTTAGCAGAGCAAAAAATTGCGTTGGAAATGGATGATTATCTGAAGCTGATGCCACATCTGCATCACACAGACGGTTTTTTTGCGGCGGTATTTGTCCGTAAATGACGCCAGGCTCTTTTTGTTTCGTAAAGCTGCGCGAACGGCTGGTTGCCGCCACTATTATCATCACGATGGGACTGGCGGCGGCGCAGGTTCGCGCTTTTGACGCGACACCGCCACGTGAACTGGCGACCGGCACTTTGCAAGCCGCGTTTTCACCTTGGGATGATATTGAGGGTTTGATCACGCAGGAGATCGCGGGCGCTCGCAAACAGGTATTGGTCCAAGCGTATATATTGACGAATCGCCCAATTGCTACGGCATTGATTGCTGCCAGGAAACGTGGGGTAGATGTTCAGATACTGGTCGATGAGCATCAGCTTAAAAAAAATCCTGGAACTCAAGTCGAACGCTTAGTAACTGCTAATATTCCAGTATGGGGCGAGACAAACTATCGGAGTGCCCATAATAAAGTTATCGTAATTGATCCGACGGAAAAAGATGCCACGGTGATAACAGGAAGCTTTAATTTTACCTGGAGCGCTCAGCATAAAAATGCGGAAAACGTCCTTATCGTTCGCGATAATCCAGCGATAGCCGCACGTTACGCAATGAATTGGCAGCGTCACCTTAAGGACGCCAGAAGCCTGCCGGATACGGCTAAGCGTCGCGGTAAAGCCGGTACAAAAACCGTGCGCGACAACACGACAGTCCAACGGTAACACCCTCAGACGCCTATCCTATACAGACCAACACTCCCCATCATCATGTTCGATTTTCTCTCTGATATGGCTGATAGCCTCGCACACAATTTGGCGGCCCCTGGCTTGCTGATGCAGGTCGCAGTGGCCCTCGCTTGCGTCGGACTTGGATGGCTCTGCGCACGGGTATTACGTCGTATTTTTGCCGTTGACGATCTCAAGCAACCGGTAGTCCAAATTGGATTACGCAGTTTTGCACAAGTATTGACGCCGCTTCTCGCAGTATTGTTTCTTGTCCTGGCTAAATTGATTGCCGCCAAATGGCAGCAACCAGTTAGTTTTTTGCGTCTGGCGATACCATTGATGGCTTCTCTTGGCCTGATGCGTTTTGTTTTTTACGTGCTGCGTCGTGTATTTGTGCGCGACCGTGGTGTCAGCACTTTTTTGTTGCTGTTTGAGAAGGCGTTCGGGGCGCTAATATGGGGCAGCGTTTTGTTGTACATCACAGGATTGTGGCCGGATTTAGTCGATTACCTTGCCAACACTATCTTGCCGATCGGTCGCCATCAAGTTTCTCTTCTCGCTATATTTCAGGCTTTAATCTCCGTTCTGGTAACCCTAATTATCGCGTTATGGGCTGGGGCCACACTTGAACAGCGCCTGATGCGTTTGAACACCATGCATTCATCCCTGCGCACTGTGGTGGCGAGAATGGCGCGCGCAGTGTTGGTTTTGGTAGCGGTTCTGCTGAGTCTATCGCTGGTCGGTATTGATTTAACTGTGCTCTCAGTATTCGGTGGTGCGCTTGGTGTGGCCCTTGGTCTGGGTCTACAAAAAATAGCGAGCAGCTACGTTTCCGGATTTGTCATTTTGCTCGAGCGCAGTCTATCTATCGGCGACATGGTCGGTGTAGGGACTTATTACGGAAAAGTGACCCAAATTAACAGCCGCTTCACGGTTCTGGAGGCGCTGGACGGCATCGAGTCGATTGTGCCGAATGATGTCTTCATGACTAATGCGGTGCAGAACTACTCTCTGAATCATCGTATTTTGCGACTATCTACACAACTCACGATTGTGTATCAGGAAAATATTGAAGAAGTACTCACAATATTGGAAGAGGCCGTCAGTATTGTCGAACGTGTGACTCACGAAATTTTACCTCAAGCTATTTTGTTGAAGATAGGTTCGAGCGGATTAGAGCTAGAGGTCGGATTCTGGATTGTCGATCCAGAGAACGGAAGGTTGAATGTGCTGTCTGATGTGAACAGAGCAATCTGGCGGGCGCTACAGACGCACAAGATCAAAGTAGCCCAATCACGGACTGATTTGCGGATGGTTGCCAGCCACAGTCCAGGTGCAGATTCACAACAAGTTGCGCAGATAGATAGCCAGTCGGTCTTACCGAATTCAAAAAACATCCTGTAAAGGTAGTACAATAGGGAGTTAATTTCGGTTAAGTGACTGGTAACTACCCGCGAACTTACCCTCAACTTGTACGAAAAGAGCGCCAAATTCTGCTACAGCGCCATCACCACCTATGGAGGACACTTAGTGTTCAATGCAATTATTGATTTTCTGTCGAATGGTTTGACTGGTGCTACAGCATGGCAAGTTGTCATTTTTACGCTTGTTGTTACCCACATTACCATCGCTGGTGTCACTATTTATCTGCATCGTTGCCAAGCTCATCGTGCGCTTGATTTGCATGCGATTCCGAGTCATTTCTTTCGATTCTGGCTATGGCTGAGTACCGGAATGGTCACCAAAGAATGGGCGGCGATTCATCGGAAGCACCACGCTAAATGCGAGACTGAGGAAGATCCTCATAGCCCGGTGACACGCGGAATTAAAAAGGTCTTGTTAGAAGGTGCCGAGTTGTATCGCGCCGAATCAAAGGTCCCGGAAACCATGGAAAAATATGGCCATGGCACTCCAGACGACTGGATTGAACGTAATCTTTACACCAAACATAGTGCGTTGGGTATTGTGCTGATGCTGTTTATCAATCTAGCCTTATTCGGTGTTATTGGATTGACCGTGTGGGCCGTACAAATGCTGTGGATTCCAATTACTGCTGCGGGGATTATCAACGGCATTGGACACTATTGGGGCTATCGCAACTACGATTGTAATGATGCGGCAACGAATATCATCCCATTCGGTATTCTCATCGGTGGCGAAGAATTACATAACAACCATCATACATTCGGGACATCGGCCAAGTTGTCGTCGAAGTGGTATGAGTTTGATATCGGCTGGATGTATATTCGCATGCTTGAAATAGTGGGTCTTGCCAAGGTTAAGAAAATTGCTCCGGCACCAAAATTCAATAGTGCCAAATTAGTTCCGGACTTGGATACATTACAGTCTGTTATTGCTAATCGATATGATGTGATGGCGAAATATGCCAAATCACTCAAAAGCACCTGGCAAGAAGAGCGGGCGCATTTGGCTGGAAAAGCAGCTTTGGAATCAGGTTTTCTTAAATCGGCAAAAAAGCTATTGCAACGCGAGCCAACTAAATTAGAAGCGCCTCAAAAGCAGCAGTTAACGGAGTTATTCCTTCACAGCAAGGCGCTTCAAACTATGCATGAGATGCGGGTTGAGTTAGGTGCAATTTGGGAGCGGTCACATTTTACACGTGATCAATTGCTGCATCAGCTTCAGGATTGGTGTGCACGCGCTGAAGCATCTAAGATTAAAGCGTTGGAAGATTTCTCTTTACGTCTGCGGAGTTATTCCTGATCGAAAGCGAAAAGTGAGTAATTATAAAGCGGCCTGTTAAGGCCGTTTTTTTTCGCCTACTTTATGTTGGCCGCAAATCTAAATTTTTTAACGTGTCTTCTTTAGTGAAGCCGTGGTAACTTTTTATTCCGTCGTAGAGGGCGCTTTGTTCTTTTTTGAGGGAACTGAAATGTGAACAACGTGCCAAATGATGTAGATTGTATGTGCGGTACTAAAAATGGCACTGGCAAGTGTAAGTGATCAGTCAATTTCATTTCTATTTCAGAGAAAATTATGAATCAGTCCTTAGCGTCTAAACAATATTGTGCGTATGTTTTGCTGGCTGTTGGCGTGATGGTTTGCAATGGCAACGCGTATGCGCAAACATTGTCTCTGGATGGCGCTGTCGCGGCTGCATCACAGTGGGCGACTCTTGCAGATGCCAATCAGGCCGAACGTATGTGGACGGCTAGCGGGCCGGTAATGCAAAAAAGCATCAATAAAGAGGATTGGGCCAAGTATCTCACCAATCTACGCAATGACTTAGGTTCGCTTAATGGTCGGGAATGGGCGGAAGTCGTACGCGTGGGTCAACCAACAAACCTACCGAAAGGGGATTATGTAAATGTCGTATTTTCCTCTCGCTTCACTAAATCCCCTGCGGGAGAGGCTGTGTCATTAATGTACGCGGCTGGTCGTTGGGTGCCAGTCGGTTACGTGGTCCATAAGGTCCAACCTATCGCGGCTAACGGCGCACCAGCGTCAGCGACAACAAAATAATTAATTCTGGCTGTCTAATCAGAAACGATATCAACTAGATTTTGCTTCAACGTTTGGCTGAGTAAAAATAAAAAAACCCCGCAAGATACAATCTTGCGGGGTTTTTTTGTGAGGTCTGATCAATTACTTGATCTTTGTCTCTTTATACTCAACGTGCTTACGAACTTTCGGATCGAATTTCATGATCGACATTTTTTCCGGTGTTGTACGCTTGTTTTTGGTAGTCGTGTAGAAGTGACCTGTACCAGCAGTCGACTCTAACTTGATTTTGTCGCGGCCTGATTTCGCCATGATGGTTCCTTTATTCTGCTAGTTAGACTTTTTCGCCACGAGCACGCATATCAACTAAAACGACATCAATGCCGAGTTTGTCAATAACGCGCAGACCGGCGTTGGAAAGGCGCAGGGAGACCCAGCGGTTTTCTGACTCAACAAAAATACGACGATTTTGCAGGTTAGGCAAAAAGCGACGTTTTGTCTTGTTGTTTGCATGGGAAACATTGTTGCCGACCATCGGCTTCTTCCCGGTGACTTGGCAGACACGTGCCATGTTTTACTCCTAGATGATTTCCGAAATTGGAAAAAATGAGAGTATATCTAAAAAACTGATGTTTTTCAATAACTTGGCGAAAACAAGTGTGTCTTTTTACTTTTGTTGTATTTAACAATTTGCCATGCGGTGACCATTTTGGTTGTTAAGTAGCTATGTGAAATCGTTCGGGCGGTATGCGACTATAGGGAACTGCCCAGCCAGGGCAGGCTGTTATCTGAGTTACGTCATGCTGGAAGTTAAGTACTCTTCTTAAGTTAGCACGCAATTATCAATGCGTATCAATGCGAGGTAATGAACTCTGCCGAGGCTTTATGTCAACCATTGTTATAAAAATCCGTGTTCTGCAAATGAGTATACAGACGACCCAGCGATGATGAAATGATCCAAAGTGCGTACGTCTACTAAATCTAATGCCTGTTTCAGCACCTTGGTCAATTCACGATCCGCCTGACTTGGCTCTGGGCTTCCGGATGGGTGATTATGCGCAAGCATGACGCTGGCTGCATTATGTGCCAGGGCGGCCTTCACTACTTCGCGCGGATAAACACTAGTATGCGTCAGAGTGCCCCGAAACAATTCCTTTGAGGCAATCAGACAATTTTTGACATCTAAAAAAAGTACTACAAATGATTCGTACTGTTTGTTTGATATTAACAATTGCAGATATTGTTTGACGGCGGTGGGTGAATTGAAACTACCTTCATCCCGTAGTTTTTCGCTCAGCGCCCGTCTTGCTAATTCAAGGACAGCCTGCAATTGGGCAAACTTGGCAGGGCCAAGACCATGAATGGCTGAAAAATCGCTTAGCGTGGCGGAAAACAGGCGGTTGAGCGAGCCAAAGTGGTTAGCCATGTCGCGGGCAAGGTCAACCGCACTTTTGCCGGTCACGCCGACTCTTAAAAAAACCGCTAATAGTTCTGCATCGGAAAGCGCTTCAGGTCCGAGTCGGATGAGCCGTTCGCGAGGGCGTTGGTCTAGCGGCCAGTCAGTAATAGCCAATGTATGTTTTCCAGTTGTGGGTATTATTCATAGTGCGTACGCAAAATCGCCCCATCGGCGTTGTGCTTTCCTGGCCGTCAACGTGGCCCGGTAATAGTGCACTGTCTTCGTAAGCATGCCTTGATCGGACAATTTTGGGTAAGTCCTAATTCATAAAGGTGATGTAAAAAATAATTCTTAGTATTCCTAAGGATTGTTCGGGTTGAATCGGAGATAACGTTGGTAACTCCGACCTTTTTCTTTAACCTGCCTTACAATACGGTTCCGATGTTTTGTTTCCAATTTCCTTTATTCATGCCTAATTCTTCCTTACCAGTAGTAACCGAAGCGTCTTATTTGACTTTGCACTATCGTCTGGCCTCTCAGGCGGGTGATGATATTGTCAGCACCTTCAAGGCTTCTCCTGCGACTTTGCAATTTGGTATGGGACAGTTAGCGCCGTTTCTCGAAAATTGTTTGCTTGGCCTGCCAGAAGGAACGCACAAAACGTTCGAACTACCGCCTGAGCAAGCTTTTGGTCCTCGTAATCCTGATTTGGTACAACGAGTCTCCCGCGCCACCCTGAAGCAAAACTCGCAACTGGGACACGAGTATCGAATTGGCGATTTAGTTGATTTCGCAGCACCAGGAGGTGGTCAGTTCGCAGGTGTATTGCGTGAAATTGATGAGCAAAGTGCATTATTCGATTTCAATCATCCTTTAGCCGGTCAACAGGTTCAGTTTGAAGTAAAAATTATCGGTATTTTGTAACGTAGGCACCAAGTTAAGTAAGTAACGCAGGATTGTGAAAATTACATGTTTTGGTGGGTTATATGATGGATAAAGAGATTTTGCTGGCACAACCACGCGGATTTTGTGCAGGTGTCGATCGTGCGATTGAAATAGTGGAGCGTGCGCTGATACAGTTTGGCGCACCTATTTATGTACGTCACGAAATTGTGCATAACGCCTATGTAGTTGCTGATTTGCGCCAAAAAGGGGCGGTGTTTATTGAGGAATTGGCGGACGTTCCGCCCGGTAATACCGTCATTTTCTCGGCACATGGGGTCTCCAAAGCCGTTCAAGCAGAGGCGGAACAGCGTGGGTTAAAAGTATTTGATGCGACCTGTCCGTTAGTCACCAAGGTGCATATCGAAGTCGCCAAGATGCGCAGGGAAGGCCGCGAGATTATTATGATTGGGCACGACGGTCATCCAGAAGTGGAGGGCACGATGGGGCAGACAGAGCAAGGTATGCATTTAGTTGAAACCGTGGACGATGTTGAAAAACTCAACGTGACGGACCCCGAAATGTTGTCTTACGTCTCACAGACCACGTTGTCTGTGGATGACACGGCAGATGTGATTGCCGCGCTCAAACGTAAATATCCCAATATTACCGAGCCAAAGAAGGGTGACATTTGCTACGCAACGACTAATCGTCAGCAAGCCGTCAAGTTCATGGCACCGCAAGTGGATGTTGTTATTGTTGTGGGAAGCCCGAATAGTTCTAATTCCAATCGTCTGCGTGAAGTAGCCGAAAAAATGGGAACGGCGGCCTATATGGTGGACAACGCGTCACAAATTGATCCAGCGTGGTTGCAAGATAAGCCACGAATAGGCTTAACAGCTGGCGCTTCGGCCCCTGAAGTATTGGTGCAAGCTGTCATTGATCGGCTCAAGGAGTACGGTGCAAAAAGTGTTCGCCCGCTGGACGGCGTTGAGGAAAATGTGACTTTTCCGATGCCTAAAGGTTTAATGCGCGTCGAAAACATCAAACCTCAATAGACGTCACTCAGCGGTCTGACGGGCATGTTTTATTTGGTGGTAGTTGAAAAGATCAATCCTTATCCAGTGTGGTTTGCTTAAATTTTCTGAGTAAATCTGTAGAGCATTAGCAAAAAACCTCGTGATTTGTACATGAGGTTTTTTTTCGTCATGACGCTCTATTACTGGTGTTCACGGAATAAAATTTAGAGGAGGGCTTACTTTTCCATGGAAAGTTTTTTCCTTTCCTCGTTATTATGGCGGCGTCTAATGGAGACTTCTACAGCCGCTTTTGGGATTTAATTAACATACGGAAATGTGGAAACTACTAAGGTTTCCAACTCACTCTATATCGATATAATCCGCTGAATTTTAAGGCCTTTGGAACGGATACAAATAGTATAAAAATAGTATAAAAATTTTGCAAAAAAACGATTTTAGTTTAAATGCAAAGGAGATGAAACATCGTAGATTTAACATCGGCTCCCCGAGCTGCCATCGCTTAATTATTCATGCTATAAACCTACTAGATAAGTCCTGCAGTGCTCGTTATAATCGCCCTGTTATGGTGCTAATCTTACACAAATGCACCAACTCGGGAA